>JANXVP010000413.1 GCA_025351615.1 Ramlibacter sp.
TCAACTCAGCTTATTTCCGGCTCTGGAATTCCATGGCTGCGTCGAACGCGTTCCCACCGTCCGGTACGGCAGCTTCGGCTGGCGATGGCGCCGCTGCACGGCTGGACTGCGAGCGCTCGTCGGCCCTGGACTGCTGGAGCCCCTCCCCCGAGCCCGCGCTCAGGTCGATGTCGACCCCAAATCCGCTTAACCCCGGCGCTACATCGATGTCGCTCAGGCGATCGAGCGAGAGTTCGGGCGGCAAATCTTCGCTGCCGAAAGCCCATGGCAGGATGAAATGGTCATTCGGCAGATTGCTGTCGCCCATCAACTGCAACCCAGCCGGCATGCCGGTCGTGTGAACAATCTCCTGCCCCAGGGAATACAGCCAGATGAGTTCCCGGTACCCGTCCAGGGACAGCAGCTCGCGCGCGGCGGCGGGCCGCTTGAACAGCAAATCTTCGATCAGGTCCAGGCTGGACTGTGACGGCCACGACGCGGCAATCCTCGACACGGCGACCGGGTAGGTCTCGAGTTCGCGCCGTTCATTGCTGAATTTGCTGAACGACAGGACGTCCATGCCGAAGGTCTGGCGAAACGTCGACTGCAAGTCTTCATACTCGACCCGCCTGCCCAGCCCGTGGTAAATGTGGAACAGCTCCAGGAAAGCGAGCACCGGCTGCTCACGGGTTTCCTCGAGATAGCCGGACAGCACTGCCACAGCTTCATCGAACTGGCCGAGCGAAGCAAAGAACTCCGATTGTTGTTGGGCGCCGTGCAGGGCGTCGACCCTCGACCCTCGCGTGCTGTGCTCAGCCCGTACAGGGCCCTGCGTCGGCAGGACAGGGGGCAACGTGAACTCCAGCGGCACACCGGGCAGTGACTCCGTCGGCTTCTGCGGTGCCGGTATCGCCGGCTGCGCCGCGGCTGCACGCTGAACCGTGGGGGCAGCAAGCTCTTCGACCGGCGCAGCAACCACAGCCGGGGCGGCCTCTGACTCCACTTGCACAACTGCATCACCATGCGGTTCGACAGCCGGATACCAGCTTGCGTAGGGCGCCAGCGTCTCTGAGCGCCGTGAACGGTGCCAGAACACGGCAGCTCCCGCCCCTGCGAGCAGGGCAAAGCCCATGGCCAGCGCCAACTTGGTGTCATTCCGGCTCTGCGTCGCCTGCAGGGAACCCCGCGCTGAAGAGATCTCCAAACGATGGCGCGCCGCCAGACCCCGCAGCGAACTGACTTCACCTTCCAGCCCGCGAAGACGGTCCGCCGTTCGCAACAGGTCCTGCGGTTGCGCATTCAGGGCGCGCCACAATCCTGTTGCTGCCGCGCGGTGCGCAACGTCGGCTGAGGGCGTGGACCTGAGTTCGGTGGAAACACGCAACCACGGTGATCGGTCCGGGCCGGGCTCCCAGACTGCCAATTGCAGCTTGCCCGCCTGCGGCGCCTGCACAGTGGGCGCAAGCGCCACAACGCGGCGCTCCGGCGCCGGACGATCAGGCCTGACTGCGACCGGCTTGCGGGCTACCGGTGGCATGCGCATTCCCTGCGGCCGTGCGGCTGCTGGCCATGAGGCTTGCCTGGCGGCGGAATTGGCGATGGTCAGGGCCAGCGACGACGCGGCGCCGAGCAGGATTGGTTCCTGCCGGGGCGCTTCGGCAAAAAGAACGTAGCGCCGGGTCGACTGCCGGCCACAACCAGCTCGCAGGACCAGGGTGATCACCGGTTCGTCCACCAGCGCCGGGGAGGAAATTCGGGCGACCTGGTGCGTGCCATCGGTCGAAACGATGACACGGACCTGGCTGTCGTCCACCGCTTTGTCTCCGTACAGCAGTTCGGCGTTCACACAGGCTGAGCGGCTTGCCTGCGCGACATCATCGAACTGGATCGGCGCACTCAATTCCAATGGCCGTCCGACAACGGTCGCGCCACTGACGGCCCCTAGGGACAACGCTGAGGCAGCCCCGGTGCATCCGAGCAGCGTCACCGCACAAATGGAACGGATGGTAAGTTTTGGTTTCATAACGCAACTCCACTTTATGAAAGTTGCGTCTGTTTCCTGTCGGATGCCTTGTGTAGCTCATGTAGGACGACAACTACCCTGCGCAAGGTCGAGCACGACTCAACGCGACTTGCCGGCCCCCGCCTCGACGAGCTGGTCGACCAGTGCCGACGACACGTAGCGCGGCCCTTCGAACAGGTAGATCGGCAGTCCCGAATAGGTGGCGAGCTGCGGCCGCAATTCGTCGATGGTCGCCGGCCGGAAGCCTCCGCCCTGCTTGGGCCGGAAGGCCTCCGCAATGACACGGACCCGGCCCTTGCCGAGGCTGCGTTCGAGCACCGTCACGTAGTGGCGGGCAACCCAGGCGTCCCGCGCGTGAACGCCGACACCGTCCTGAAAGAAAACTCCCACGTCAGGCGGCAACCACCGCAACAGGCTGTCCGCAAGTTCCTGCGGGCCCACATTGGCGCTGTCGTAGACGCTGATCCACAAAGGCCGGGGCAGCTTGGCGAGCAGCGCAGTGAGCTGCGGTGCTTCGGTCCACGTGGGGTCGATTTCAACCGGAAAGTAATAGCCGACAACGTTCAGCGGCGTGGGCAACGCAGCCAGCCGGGCGGATGTTTCCGCCAGTTGCGCAATGTCGGCACGCGCGTTCTTCTCGTCGAAGCGACCCGCCAGGCCCAGGATCACCTCCCGCGCCCAGGGCTCGGCCGCAATGCGCGGCCAATCGGGCGGCGTTCCAGCCGGCAAGCCGGTGTTGTCGCGAAAGGCGATGCCATCCACCACCGTCCACTGGATCAGCAACCGCCGTGCGCCGAGCCGGTCCCAATCGCCTTTGGGCACCGCGTTCTCGTTGTCGATCTGCCAGACCATGCCCTCGATCGGTGGCACCTGGACGGCGCAGCCCGGGAGCCACGCCAGACAGGCGAGCACAAAAGCGGCGCAGAGGCCTTTGCGTGGAGTCATGGAAGCCGCCTGATCGTCTCGTGCGTCAGTAGGAAATCAGCGAAGTCAGGAACAGGCCCTTCGCACGCTCATCGCCGGACAGATGGAACCGGTACTGCAGCGAAAAGTCGACGTAAGACCGGGGCGCCGCGTACTTGTCCTCCCTGAACCAGTGGCGCAGGCTCACGCCTGGTCCCGCGCCCACCGACAGCTTGTCCACCAGCCGCGAGTTGTACTCGGCAGCGGCGACGGCATGTGGGAAGACGACAGTTTTACCGTCGCCAGCCATCCGGAAGCTCTTGCCGACCTGCGCGCTAGCCAGTCCGTAGGTCTGCGGGTTATGCATGTAATGCCCCACCTCAGCGGCCACCCGGGTGGTCCACCAGTCGGAAACGTCGACCCGCAAATCAGTGCCCAGATCGAGTGAATAGGCCGCCTGCGCAAGCCAGTCGTCTTCGGCGCCCTTGGTGAACACACGGCTGAGCGACAGCACGGCGTTGTGTGTGCTGAAAGGCTTCCAGCGAATGCCCAATGCGGTCTGCAGGCTGTCGCCGCCGGTTGCCCCGCCGACCTGGATGTACAGGGTTTCGAAACCTCGCGCGAACACCTCGACGTAACGGCCGTTGCGGTAGCCGAACGGCCGCCAGTACGCTTCGACACCCAGCTGCGCGGTCTTGTTGCCGACGATGCCGGGTGTAGCGCCAAAACCGGACACCAGACCGCTGCCTCCGCCCCTGTAAATCAGGGACGCGATCACACCGCCCTCGCGTGTGATGTCAGCAACGGCGCGGCGGGTGTTGAACAGCATCTGCGGCTCGAGCCGCAGCTTGAGCGAATCGGCCGCGTCGATCGTGCGCTTGAAATACTCCACCGCCTCGCTGTCACGGCCAGCGCGCAGCGCGGTATAGGCCGAATCCTGCAATGAGGTTTCCGGGAGCTTGCCCGCGGCGTCGGCCCTGGCGAAGGATTCGCGCGCCGCCGCGTCGTCGCCGATGCGAGCTGCAAGATAGGCCAGGTCGAGATCGCTGGCGTTGCGCAGTTCTCCACCGGCCTGCAGCTGGGCGAAACGACTGCGCGCCTCGCTCTTGCGCCCCAGGTCGGCGAGCGCGCCGATCTCGGCGGCCGGCGCGAGCTGCCCGGTGGCGAGGGCGGCGCTGAAGTCTTCATTGGCACCGGCGTCGTTTCCAAGCCGCTTGCGGATGGAGCCGCGCCGTGCAAGCACCGCCCCGTCACCCGGCTCCAGCGCGAGTGCCGCGGTCGCAGCCTGCTCGGCGTCCGCCAGCCGTCCCGCTCCGAGCTGTGCGTCGACAAGAAGCAGCTGGTAGTCGCGGTTGCCGGGCGATATTGCAACCGCCTGCGCCGCCTTGTCCGCCGCCTGGGCATAGTCATGCGCCTCGAGGGCGCGGTACGCGGCAACTGCAGTGTCATAGGCCGGATCGCGAGGCGGTTGCCCAGGCAGCAGCGCGCATGTCGAAACCGATTCGGCTGCACCGCAGTCCAGGCCCGGCGGCGGGAAGCTGATGCTGGTGAGTGTCGCCGGCTGCGCGGAAACGCGGATCGACAGCCGGTTCGCGGCAGCCCGGCGCTGAGCCGCCTCTGGGTCCGATTCCGGAAGTCCCTGGAGGATCGCGATCGCGCGTTGCGGGTCGCGCGCCGCCAAGGCGGAATCGGCTGCAATCATGCGCAGGTTGCGCTGCGCAACTGCATTGATTCCCTTTTGCTGCAGGGCCCGGTCGAGGTCCGCTCTCGCATCGTCCCAGCGTCCCTGCCGCTGGCGCGCGTAGGCGCGCAGGGCCAGCGGAACGGCGCTGTCGGGCAACAAGGCGGTCGCCTCACTCGCGAGTTTTTCGGCCTCGGCGAACTGTTCGTCCCGCAGCAGCGTGTCAATCAGGATCAGCCGGTAAGCGGCATTGTCAGGCGCGTAGCCCACAGCCGCCCGCGCCGAAGCCTTGGCTGCCTGAATGTTTCCCGCCTCCAGTGCGCGGTACATCGCTGCGCCTGCAGCCTGCGCCATGCCGCGGCGGATTGTGTCGCGCTGTGCGCGCAGTCCGGCATCGTTGCCGAAAGCCTGCAGGCCCTGGTCCAGCGCCTGCTCCGCCTCCGGAAGCCGGTTGGCGGCGATCAGCGAATTGCCCAGCAGCTGCCAGTAGGCGCGGTTTGCCGGTGCGAGCCGCGTCGCCTCCTGCGCGTGGGTCACGGCAGCAGCGTAATCACGCCGGTCGTAGGCCTTGTAGGCCGCGTCGGCGGCGAGGTAGGCAGGATCGCTTGCCGCGCCCGCAGGCGCAACCGGCCGCACAATGCGCGGCGGCCGAGTATTGTGCGCCGCCGCGCGACGAGGCCTCGCCTGCCGCGTGATGACAGGGCTGCCGGCTGTTGACTGCTGGTCGACAGCCGTAGCGCCGGAAGCCGCCGGACCCTGGAATTGCGCCATGACCGAGGTCATCGCGAGCGCCAGGGCGCTCGCCAGCAAAACGGAAGAAGTCACCCGGATATTTTTCTTCATCATGATTGCGTCGCCGCCTCAGCAAAGAACTTCCGCTGTTCCTGAACGACCTGTTCCACGACATCGCGCGGAATCACGCGCCGTTCGACCAGGTAGTCACCGATCCGGCCGTGTTTGTCAGGCCGGTAATCCCGCATTGCCGAATCGAACACCTCTTTTCGCAACAGGCCGCGTTCGATGAGCATGTCGCCGAGCAAGGGGCCGCTGGGAACGCTTTGCGCTGCGCCCACCTGCCCGCTGCCTTCCCGCAACAGGCGCAGTGCCACCGCGATTTCTCCCTCGCGGGCGATCCGCTGCAGCGGCTGCATCTGCAAATGCCCGGCCAGCTCAGCGACGGCTTCCGGCGACAGGGGACTGGCAACGGCGACCACCGCCCCGCCGGCCTTGTTCAACCCCAGGGGAATGGCGCGGTGCCGGACAGCCAGGTCGACCGGCAGCATGGAGGCGTTGGTGCGGACCAGGTCGGCTGTCAGATTCACACGTGGCAGGTCCGCCTGGTAGGCGATCGCTTCGGCCAGTGTCTCCTCGTCCAGCCAGCCGTTGGAAACCAGCACCCGACCGAGCGGCGTTTGGGTGCTCGCCTGCTGTTCGAGAGCCCTCGCCAGCGTCCCTTCGTCCACCGCCTGCCAGGATTGCAGCAACTCGCCCAGGCGTTGCCGCTTGCGGGCCAGCTGGGCGCCCGTGGGGAATTCGTGCATGGTCTTGTCCCACACCAGCTTCTTGCCGCGAAACAGGTACGACAGGAACAAGCGCCATGCCCGTGCCACCGCCATGCAGTTGACAAAGTTGCCGATCACCATGCGCGGCAACGCCATCAGCCCATGCTCCCAGCCGTAGAGCACGGTGGTGAAGTAAACGCGGTGCGCAGCCCGGATTGCGAGGAAGAAGGCGTTGACGTAGATCAGGGTTCGCCAGAACGAATGCTCGCCAAACATCGACGGGTAGTAGGCATCCCACCAGCCCGTCGACAGTCCGACGTGAAAGACGATGAACTGCAGCACGAGAATGTACGCAAAGATGCTGACGAACGATGTCACCACGCCCTTGCGATCGTGCATCAGCAGGTACCGCGCCGCCAGCGAGCCTTGCCACTTGATCTGCTCCCAGCTTTGCAATCCGATGCCCAGCACCCAGCGCGATTTCTGCCGGTAGGCCAGGCGGAAGTTGTCCGGGAAATATTCGCGTACGCACAACGGCATCTCGACCTTCAGCTCGCGCGCCTTGGTCTTCGAGCCCCAGGAGCTGCGTCGCACGCGGAACGTCACCGGAAACACCCCGAAAATCGACTCCATGCCAAGACGCGCCAGCCGCATTCCGACGTCATAGTCCTCCGTCAGGCTTTCGATGTTGAACGGCTTGTTATGCGTCGCCCCGATCAGGTTGATCAGCGCTTTGCGCGAGAAGCAGGTTCCGACGCCCGCGGACGGGACCATGCCTGAAACGCTCTCGCGGACCACCATCTCCTTGGCATGGCTCTCCGCGAATTCGTCCATGTAGGTGCCGGCGACCAGCTCGTACCACTCGCGCTCCAGCGAAGCCACCGGTAGCTGGATCATGTCCTTGCGTGGCAGCAGGTAGTTGAAAAATTTCAGCTCCATCGGATGCAGCACGTCCTCGCTGTCGTGCAGCACCACGCCGGCGAATTCGGTTCCCGACTCGCGTTCGTAGTTGAAGATGTCTTCGACGACGAAGTTGAGGCAATCCGCCTTCGAGGTCGGCCCCGGGTGGGGCACCTCGACCCGCCGGACCTGGCGATAGCGCTTTCGCATGCGCTCGACTTCCTCGATCGTCGCCGGATCGTTGACGTAGGTGCCGACGAAGACGATGTAGTTCTGGTAGTCGAGCACCTCCACCATGTTCTGCACCATGGCGGCGATCACGTCGTGTTCCTTCCAGGCAGGAATCATGATGGCCAGGGGCTGCTCGCCTCGCTCCAGCAGTTGCGCGGCGGTCAGCTTCGAATATTTGCGCCGTTGCGACGTGACATACCGGTAGCCCCTGCGTCCCCAGTACCAGATGTCGATAAACAGGTCATCCAGCGACGAAACGAAGATGACGATCGCAACGACAGCCGCAAGGAACTCCAGGCCGGCATAGTAGTCGGCAATGAGCAGGTCCCAGGTCATGGCGCATCCTTAGGTCGGCATCCGGCTTCACAGTTGCGCATTGGCGCTCTTGCGACGCCGCACGCGGCTTGCGTAGACCAGCAACGCGATAAAGAACGCGATGACCAGGATCGGCAGCAACCACCAGTAAGTCCGCTCGAAGAAGGACGGCCGCGCCTCGCGCAGACGGCCTTGCCCCGTCGGATCGACTGTGTTCACTTCGCTCCTGAGGCCCGTGGGCCCGATGATGGCCACATTGCCGTCGGACAGCTGCATGGGCTTGTCCATAGCGGGCGCCTCGGTACCGAGCGTTCGGTAGGACGCGCCGGTGTCGTTGCCCACTTTGGTGACTTCGAGCAGGCCGACCTGGTTCAGTCCGCTGACGTCGACCAGGGGCTTGTCACCGCTGCCGGGCAGATAGAGACGGCCGCCTTCCACCTTGACGTCGCTCTTCCTGGCTTCCTGCAGCGGCAGGTCGATGGACAGGAACGGTCCGTCGATCTTCGGCTGGCTACCATCGGCGACCGGAGAAAACTTGGCGTTGACGGGCGATACCCCGGTTGTCGCGGCCAGCCGGACGACGCGCGGCAGCGTATTTTGCGAATCGTTCAGATAGCTGGCTGGAACCAGCACGGTGCCGCCGGCGGCGAAGCGCGACATCAATCCGGCGAAGTCACTGCCGGCGTCGATTTTCTCCAGCAGCATGTGGCTGCTGGCCAGTACTGAAACAGGATAAGGCTCAGGCGTTTCACGACAGCGGTCGCTGGCCAGCTGGCGGGTGAACGACACGCGGATCACGTTGCGGGCTGCAAGGGCGTAACGCGGGATGGGCGCGATGATGCGTTCGCGCCGCCCCGTCGCTTCCATCTCCTTGGCGCCGAGCAAGACGTCGTTAAGGAAGACAGATACGACCGGAGGGGTGCGCGCGGCACTCGGCGCCGCGGCAACGTCGATCACCAGCGTGCCCGGGCCGCGCCCATCGGCTGCGACGGATCCGATGTCGAACGTGGCGTTCCAGTCGGCATGGGCGAGCACGTCGAAGCTGCCTGGCTTTGCTCCCAGGTACTTCAGCGACACGGCAGTCATGTCGGACCGGGGCTCTTCAGCGGCCTGAATCACGACCGATGACGACACCGCAACTTGTTGCCAGACCTGCGTGAACAGGCCGGCTGCCTTGGCGCCGGCATCCGGGGCGACCACGATCGTCGGTCGACCGAACACATTGCTCAGCCTGACTTCCTTGGACGCCAGTGGCTTGCCCCACGGGTCGAGATACCTGGTGCGCCACTCGCCATAGGGAGCGACGGCGTCCGGTGAGGAGGATTGAATCTGGCCGCGGAGCGCGTCAAAGTTGCCGCCCATTACGCCGGCAAAGCTCTGGTCCGCGATCACGATGTCGGCTTGCAACGGACCTGCGGCGCCCAGCGCCATCAAGGCGCCGATTTCAGCCGCGTCCTTGATCTTGTGCTGCTCGCCGTCGCCCAGGCTGGCGAAGGCCGGAATGCCGCGCAGGGCAGCCGGGATCGTGATGCCGCGCATATCGACAACGTCACCCACGGCGGGCAACGCGCGGATCTTGGGCCGCTTGCCGGCACGCTCGAGCGCAACCCCGACCCGCCAGGCCGAGTCGTAGGCTTCAGCAGACAGCTTGCTGGCGGCCACCAGGATGGTGGGAGTGGAGGGCAGCGACGACCATGCAGTGCTCAGGTCACGCACGGCAGAGCCGTCGTAGCGGTAGGTAAAGCGCGTGGTCGGTTCGATCCGTAGCAGGTTGCCGGGCGTGCGCGCATCGGCGCAGGTATTCTCGCGGCCGACCGCCGTCCGCCAGTCGATATTGAAGCGCACGAAGCCACTGGGACGAGGAGCGCCATCAATCGCCAGCGCGAAGCTGGCATCGCCACGCTCCGCGGTGAAGGCTTGCGCCGAAATCGGATAGCCGTCGACCGACAGGATCATGGTGGTGCGGCCGCCGTCGGCCCTCACATAGTTGGCGTTCATTTGCAGCGCGGCGTTGGCCAGCGGCACGCCCGTCGGCACTGGCAGGTAAATCTCCCTGAGCGTGTCCGGATAACCTAGCACCACCGGCCCGGTAAACCCGAGGTCCGCAAAGCTGACGCTGCGGGGAATCCAGTTGTCTGCGCTCATTCTCCGAAAGACGTCAGCAGGTGAGCTGCCATGCGATGCAGGCGCCGGTTGTG
>JANXVP010000418.1 GCA_025351615.1 Ramlibacter sp.
GCCACAAAAAGTCCATTCACTGCAGTCGACACCTTGGTGGGTGCATGGCCGATGGACGCCACCAGAGCGGCAAGGGTGGTGTTCACCGGCACGGAATGCGGGTGGCCGTCGAGCGTGAGTGCAATGGCGTCATCATCTTTCATGTGCTGCCTTCCGGATCGGCGGAAGCACCAGACGGCAGTCGCGCAATGCATCTTCGACCAGGGCTGGCGCGATCAGCCAGCCATGGCGGAACAGCCCGTTGATCCGAATGCGGCCAGGCTCCGCCTCGACGTGCGGTTCGTTGTCGGGCAGGGCCGGCCGCAGATTGACGTCAAGTTGCACGATGCGCGCTTCTGCTAGTGCCGGCATCACGCTGTGGGCGGCCGCCATCAGTTCGACCGCGCTTCGCAGCGACACGGGCGAGCGGTCTTCACTTTCGATTTCGCTGGCGCCGACCAGGACGATGTCGCCGGGACGGGGCACGACATAGACCCGGTGCCGTGGGTGCAGCAAGCGGACCGGCCGGGTGAGCCCATGCCCGGGTGCATGCAGCCAGACAGTTTCCCCGCGCACGCCCCGCACCGGGACTTCCGGCCTGCTGCCGGTGCCGCGAACGTCGAAGACGAGGTCGAAGGATCGCTGCGTTCCGTCGCTGAAGGTCAGCGCTCCGGGGGCCACGGAGGTCACTGACCGGGACCAGTGCCACTGCGTGCCTTGCGCCTCCATCTGCAGGGCGAGCATCGCGGCCACCGGATCGATCTGGCCTTCGCGCGGCAGCAGCCAGGCGTGGGACGCGCCCTGCAATGCCGGTTCCAGATCTGCCAGTTGAGCCGCCGTGAGCGCCTGTGCCTGCGGCGTGCCGGGCAGCGCGGTCGCGAGCCGCGCCAGCACCCGCTGCGCCGCCCCGAGATCGCTGCGGTGGGCCAGCAGCAGGCTGCCCTGCGTTCGGAAATCAGGGGGCGACTGCAGGCGGGCAACAATGCCGCGCCACAACGCGATCGAGCGCCAGCCTAAGCTTGCCACTTCGGCTGAACTGTTGTCGAGTTCGGCGAGCGGGCTGAGCATTCCGGCGGCGGTGAAGCCCGCTGCCTGCCGGCCATCGAAGCTGGGCTGCTCGCTCAGCGCAGGATCGAACACGCTGACAGCGTGGCCGGCGCGCCCGAGTTGCCAGGCCAGCAGTCGGCCGAGCAAGCCCGCGCCGGCGATGCCAATGGACATTGCGCCGCTGGCGGTGAATCCTGTCATCTCATCACCAGTCCGCCATCGACGAACAGCACCTGCCCGGTCATGAAACCGCTCCATGGCGAGGCGAGGAACAGCACCGGACCCGCGACGTCTTCCGGGCGCGCAATGCGTCCCAGCGGAGTTGCCGCGATGATGGCCTCGCGAAACTCCTGCCGGGTGGCACTGCTCGCCTGCGTCGGGTACACCAGCCCGGGCGCGACGCAGTTGACGCGGATGCCCAGCGGGCCCAGTTCGGCGGCGAGATTGCGGCTAAAACCAACCAGCGCGGATTTGGCGGTGGTGTAGTCGTGGTACGGAACTACCGGCCGTTCGACCAGGTCGCTGACGATGTTGACGATGCTGCCCTGCGCGCGCTGGCGGAAATGTGGCAGCACCGCCTGGCAGACGTTGTAGGCGCCTCCAACGGCCCCGTCGAACTGCGACTGGTAGTCGCGCCATTCGAGTTCGCTGAACAACTGGCGCCGCTGGGGATCGAAGGAATAGGGGCGGAACGCGTTGTTCACCACCACATCGATCCGGCCGGCTTCGGCCAGCGTCTGCTCCACCATCGCGTGGACGGCGGGCCCGGCGCCGACGTCGGCTTTCACGGCCCATGCGTCGCCACCCGCTGCCTTGCAGTTCGCGACCACGTCGGCTGCGGCGGCATCGTTGCTCAGGTGGTTCACCACCACCGCCGCACCTTCGGCGGCAAAGGCCTGCGCGATCGCCGCGCCGATGCCGCGGCTGGCGCCGGTCACGAGCACCACCTTGCCCTTAAAATTCATGGCGTCCGGCCTTTCGGCGGTGGCAGCAGGTCGGTGCTGACCACGTCGGCAAGCTTGAGATCGTGCTCGATCAGGCCCAGCTTGCGGTACGCATCGGCGGCCTTTTGCAGCGCGTCGATGTCGAATGCGCCGAGCCCGTTCCTGCGCGTCGCCGCCGACACGCTGGCGGCGTTGCGCAAGTGAATGACATCGAGGTTGATGACGGGGTCGCTGCCGTCGATCGCCCGCTTCACCGCGAGGCCCGCGGCTTCTTGCGGGCTGGCTATCATCCAGGC
Organism: Ramlibacter sp.; assembly: GCA_025351615.1. Classification (GTDB taxonomy): domain Bacteria; phylum Pseudomonadota; class Gammaproteobacteria; order Burkholderiales; family Burkholderiaceae_C; genus Ramlibacter. Next base: position 2,267 of record JANXVP010000418.1, read on the forward strand.
CGCGCTCTCGCGGTAGGCGTTGAGGAAGCGCCTGAGCACGTCCTTTTTTTGCTGGTAGACCTGCTCGCGAACCACGAACAGGTCGCTCGACACGTTGAGGTAGTTTTTCACCTCCAGCACATTGACGTCGCCAAGCCCCTTGCGGCGTCCGGCCAACAGGCCGGTATCAGTCGCGGCGGTGGCATCGACCTGGCCCTGCAGCAGCGGGGCGAAGTTGAGCAGGC
>JANXVP010000476.1 GCA_025351615.1 Ramlibacter sp.
AGACGCCACTGCGTCGCGCTGGTCGTCCGGTGAAGTAGCTGTAAAACAAACCGAATTTATCAACACGCGAAAATACGAATGCATTGCGACCGTAGCCCAGCTTGATGCGTGGATCGTAAAACTCAACGCCACATCACGAAGGAAACGCGGTTGTTGACGCGGTCGACCTCGGGCCTGGCCTCGACCTGGGCGAAGGCGTAACCGAAGCGGCCGAAGTAATCGGTGAAGTTCTTGCTGGTCTGCGCCACCTGGTCGGCGTTGTAGGCCTCGCCGGCGCGGATGGTCACCAGCGACTTGAACTCTTCTTCCTTGCCCAGGTAGTTGCCTTCGAGCTTGATGCCCGAGACGATGTAGCGCTCGCCCTCGGTCACGTTGATGGTGATCGAAATGTCCTGCTTGTTGGGGGAGATCGCGACCTGGGTCGAGTCGATACGGAACTCGAGGTAGCCGCGCGACAGGTAGTACGCACGCAGCGCCTCCTGATCGGCATTGAGTTTGGTGCGCGAATAGCGGTCGGACTTGGTGTACCAGCTCAGGAGCCCGCCGACCTCGAGGTCGAACAGGCCCTTGAGCGTCGACTCGGGAAAGGCCCTGGCGCCGACGATGTGGATTTCCTTGATCTTGGCCGGATCGCCTTCGGTGACGGTGAAGGTCAGGTTGACGCGGTTGCGTTCGATCGGCGTGACCGTGGTCACCACATCGGCGCCATACAGGCTCTTGTTGATGTACTGGCGCTTGAGCTCCTGCTCGGCGCGGTCGGCCAGGCTCTGGTCATAAGGTCGCCCCTCGGTCAGGCCGATCTCGCGCAGCGCCTTCTTGAGCACGTCCTTGTCGAACTCGCGGGTGCCGGCGAACTCGACGTCGGCAACGGTGGGGCGCTCTTCGACGATCACCACCAGCACGTCGCCGGCGGTTTCCAGGCGCACGTCCTTGAACAGGCCGAGCGCGAACAGCGCGCGGATGGCGGCCGAGCCCTTCTCGTCGCTGTACTGCTCGCCGACGCGGAACGGCAGCGAGGCAAACACGGTGCCGGGCTCGACCCGCTGCAGGCCCTCGACCCGGATGTCACGGACGGTGAACGGGTCCACGGCCCAGGCCGCGTTGGCCATGAAGGCGATGGCCACCATCGCCGAAACGGAACGCACGCGAAAGCGCTGAAGTTGTTTTTTCATGAATCAGGTTCGGGCGAACCGTCATTGCTGGAGACGGTTTCTTTGTGCTGAAAATAGTTAACCGAAGAGACGGGCGACGTCGTTGAACAGCGCGATCGACATCATGACCAGCAGCACCGCCACGCCGCCGCGCTGCAGCCGCTCCATCCAGGCGTCGGAGACACTTCTTCCCGTGACTCCCTCCCAAAGATAATACATCAGGTGCCCTCCATCGAGCACCGGCAGCGGCAGCAGGTTCAACACTCCGAGGCTGACGCTGATCAGCGCCAGGAACACGAGGTACTGGGTCAGGCCCAGACTGGCCGACTTGCCCGCGTAGTCGGCGATCGTCAGCGGACCACTCAGGTTCTTCAGCGACGCCTGCCCGATCACCATCCGGCCCATCATGCGCACTGTCAGCACCGACACTTCCCAGGTTCGCTCGACGCCCTTCCACAAGCCATCCAGCGGTCCATAGCGCACCAGCACCGAGTCCGGCGGCGCGCCGACAAACGCATCGATGCGGCCGATGGTGGCGTCACCTTCGCTGACCGCCTGAGGAACCACCTCCAGTTCCAGCGTCTCCTTGCCGCGGCTGACTTTCCAGGTGGAGCGCACGCCCTTGCCCGCCGCAACGCCGCCACGAATCAGTTCGCGCAGCTGCTGGCCGTCCACCACCGCGGTCGCGCCGACGGCCAGGACCAGGTCGCCTTTGTGCAGTCCCGCCTGGTCCGCAGCGCGTCCTGGCACGACCTTGCCGATCACCGGCGGGGTGTAGGGTCCGACGATGCCGACCTTGCGGAACAGCTGCGCGTCGGCATCCTTGGCGTTCAACTGGCTCAATGGCAGCAGCAACTCCCGGCCACCGCCAGGGCGTGCAGCGAGGACGAGCCGCACATCCCGGCCGTCCAGAGCTCCGCGCGTGAGCAGCCAGCGCAGGTCCTCGAACGAGTCGACGTTGTGCAGGACGTCGCCTTCGAAGCCGGCCTGCTCCACCTTTTCGCCGCCCTGCACCCCCGCCTGCTGCGCGACCGAGCCGGCCAACGGGCTGGCGAGGATCGCCTTCGGCTCCTGTACGCCGTACCAGTTGACGGCGGCATACAGCAGCACTGCGAGCAGCAGGTTGGCCAGCGGCCCCGCGGCGACAATCGCGGCACGCGCCTTCAGCGGCTGCGTGTTGAAGGCCTGGTGCCGTTCCGCGGGCAGGACCGGCCCTTCCCGCTCATCGAGCATCTTCACGTAGCCACCGATCGGAAAGGCGCCGATCACGAATTCGGTGGACTGGCCCGGCCGCGGCTTTTTCGGTTGCCAGCGATACAGCGTCTTGCCGAAACCGACCGAGAACCGCAGCACTTTCACGCCGCAGGCCACTGCGACCCGGTAGTGGCCGTATTCGTGCACGGCGATCAGCAGGCCGAGAGCGACGATGAAAGCGACGATGGTCAGCATTGGGTTTCCTTTCGGCTCAGGTTCGCATCCGCGCGAGGGCCTGTTGCGCCGCCGTGCGCGCCTGCGCATCGATGGCCAGCAGATCCTGCAGGGTCTCAGGCTTGGAGGGCGCGACGGCCGCCAAAGTTGCCAGATTCACCGAGTGGATCTGGTCGAAGCGAATCCGCCGGTCGAGGAACGCGGCAACCGCTTCCTCGTTGGCTGCATTCAGGACGGCTGTGGTTCCCGCAGGAGCCTGCAAGGCCTGCCACGCCAGCAGCAGCCCGGGGAAACGTTCGCGGTGGCCCCGGCTGTCGAACGACTCGAAACTCATCTCGGCGAGGTTTGCAAAGTCGAGCGCCGGCGCGCCGGACGCCACGCGTTCCGGCCAGGCCAGGCCATAGGCGATCGGCACCCGCATGTCGGGCGTGCCCAGTTGCGCCACCACCGAACTGTCGCGGTACTGGACCATCGAGTGGATCACGCTTTGCGGATGAATCACCACTTCCACGCGCTGCGGCGGCAGCCCGAACAGGTAGCGGGCCTCGATCACTTCAAGCGCCTTGTTCATCATCGTGGCCGAGTCGACCGAAATCTTGCGCCCCATCACCCAGTTCGGGTGGGCGCAGGCCTGTTCAGGCGTGACGTTGCGAAGGGCCTCGGGTGCGAGAGTGCGAAAGGGGCCCCCGGACGCAGTCAGGATGATTTTTTCCACCCGCGCTTCCCAGGTGGCCGGGTCCTGCGGCAGCGACTGGAAGATGGCCGAATGCTCGCTGTCGATCGGCAGCAGGGTGGCGCCGCCCTCGCGCACCGCGGCCATGAACAACTCACCACCGACCACCAGCGCTTCCTTGTTGGCCAGCAGCAGGCGCTTGCCCGCGCGCGCTGCGGCCAGGCAGGACGCCAGCCCCGCGGCGCCGACGATCGCTGCCATCACGGTGTCGACCGATTCATGGGATGCGACCCTGTCGATCGCGGCCGCTCCCCATTCCACCCGGACCTCGAGCCCGTTGGCCAGGCTCAGGCGCCGCAATTCGCGGCCCGCGGCGTCGTCGGCCATGACGGCGAAAGCGGGCCGGAATCTGGCGATCTGCTCCAGCATCGGTGCGACCTGGGTCGCGGCGCTCAGCGCGAAGACGTCGAACCGGTCGGGATGGCGGGCGATCACGTCCAGCGTGCTGGCGCCCACCGATCCCGTCGAGCCAAGGACGGCGACCCGCTGTTTCATTGACCGACCAGCGAATTCAGCATCATGGCCAGCGGCAACGTGGGCAGCAGCGCGTCGATCCGGTCCAGCACTCCCCCGTGTCCGGGCAGCAAACCGCTGGAATCCTTGACGCCTGCGCTGCGCTTGATGAGCGACTCGACGAGGTCGCCGACGACGCTCATCGCCGCCAGAAAGGCGACGCCGATCAGCAGCAGCCACCAGCCCTGGGCAGCCAGCCGCGTGTAGAGGCTGGGAACCTGCGCAGCCAGTTTCACGTCAGCGGCGACCCAGCAGGCGGCTAGCACCACGACGCCGAGCATCCCGCCCCAGACGCCTTCCCAACTCTTGCCAGGGCTGATGGCCGGCGCCAGCTTGCCCCTGGTGAACTTCAGGCCGAAGGCGCGGCCGGCGAAATAGGCGCTGATGTCGGCCACCCAGACCAGCACCAGGACCGAGAGCAGGAAGTTGATGCCGATCGAGCGGGCCTGGGCCACGGCCAGCCATGCCAGCCACAGCGCAAGCACCCCAAGGATCATGCGAACCAGCCTGGGCACGGTGGGCCAGCCGGCGACACCGCCACGCAACAGCCACGCACCGGCGAGCACCCAGGCCGCGCCCGCGATGCTCCAGAGCATCCGCAAGGGCCGGTCGATCAGTCCCGATTCCCAGGAGATGCCGCAAAGCGCCAGACACAGCAGCGCGATGAACAAGGCACCGGCGTGCCGAAGGCCGTTCAGGCGTCCCCATTCCCAGGCCGCGGCGCCGATCAGCACCAGGGTGACGGCAGCGAACGGAACCGGCGAGGGATAGAACAGCGCAGGCAGCAGGATCGCCAGCAGGACGACAGTGGTGACGATGCGTTGCTTGAGCACGCTAGGCCACTTTCTTGCTCTTGCCGGGCGCGACCTGCTCCGACGTCTTGCCGAAGCGGCGCTCGCGGCCGGCATAGTCCGCGATGGCCGCGTCGATCGCTGCTTCGTCGAAATCGGGCCACAGCTTGTCGCTGAAATACAGCTCGGAGTAAGCGCCCTGCCACAGCAGGAAGTTGCTGATGCGCTGCTCCCCGCCGGTGCGGATCAGCAGGTCGGGGTCCGGCACATGGGACAGGGCCATCGCGCGGTCCAGGCTCGCCTCGGTGACCGGCTCGCCCTTCGCGGCGAGCGACGCTGCGGCTTGCGCAATGTCCCAGCGACCGCCGTAGTTGAAGCAGATGTTGAACGTCAGGCGCTGGTTCGACGCTGTCGCCGCCTCGGCCTGCTGCAAACCCGCGCGCACCTTGTCGGACAGCGCCGCACGGTTGCCGACGAAATGGATTCGCACCCCTTCGGCATGCAGCTGGGGCACCTCGCGCGTCAGCGCCACGGCCAGCAGTTCCATCAGGCCGGAGACTTCTTCCTGCGGACGGTTCCAGTTCTCGGACGAGAACGCGAACACGGTCAGAACCCGCACGCCGCGTTCGCCGCAATGGAGCACGCAGGCCCGCAGGGCGTCGACGCCTTTCTTGTGGCCCGCCACGCGGGGCAGGTAGCGCCGCATGGCCCAGCGGCCATTGCCGTCCATGACGATGGCGATGTGGTGGGGAATCGCGGCTGGGCCCATGCTGGAGAGGCGCGGTCAGACCGCGAGGATGTCCTGTTCCTTGCTGGCGACCATCTGGTCGATCGCGATGATATGGCGGTCGGTCACTTTCTGGATGTCCGCTTCGGCGCGCTTGTGCTCGTCTTCCGAGGCCTGCTTGTCCTTGACCAGCTTCTTCACGGCCTCGTTGGCATCACGGCGCAGGTTGCGCACGGCGATCTTGGCGCTCTCGCCTTCCTGGCGCACGAGCTTGGTCATTTCCTTGCGGCGCTCTTCGCTCATGGCCGGCATCGGCACGCGGATCAAATCGCCCATCGACGCCGGATTGAGACCCAGGTCGCTCTCGCGGATAGCCTTTTCAATCTTGGGACCCATGCTTTTTTCCCAGGGCTGGACGCTGATGGTGCGGGCGTCGAGCAGGGAAACGTTGGCGACCTGGCTGATCGGCACCGAGGAGCCGTAGTAGTCCACGTGCACGGTGTCGAGCAGACCGGGGCTGGCGCGGCCGGTGCGGATCTTGGTCAGGTTGTGCTGGAAGGCCGCGATGGATTGGTCCATCCTGGTTTCGGCGCCCTGCTTGATTTCGGCAGTTGTCGTCATCTGGCTTTCTCCTCAGTCAGGCTTCTCAAGCATAGACCAGGGTGCCTTCGTCCTCGCCCATCACCACGCGCTTGAGAGCGCCGTGCTTGAAGATCGAGAACACCTTGATCGGCAGCTTCTGGTCGCGGCACAGAGCGAACGCCGTGGCATCCATGATGCCGAGATTTTGCGCCATGGCGTCATCGAAGGTGATCTTGTTGTAGCGCGTCGCCGACGGATCGAGCTTGGGGTCGGCCGAGTAGACGCCGTCCACCTTGGTCGCCTTGAGCACCAGCTCGGCGCCGATCTCCGCGCCGCGCAAAGCCGCGGCCGTGTCCGTCGTGAAGAAGGGATTGCCGGTACCGGCGGCGAAGATCACCACCTTGCCCTCTTCCAGATACTGGAGCGCCTTGGGCCGGACATAGGGCTCGACCACCTGCTCGATGGCGATGGCCGACATCACGCGGGCGATCAGGCCCTGCTTGTTCATCGCATCCCCCAGGGCCAGCGCGTTCATCACGGTTGCGAGCATCCCCATGTAGTCGGCGGTGGCACGGTCCATCCCGACCGAGCCGCCGGCAACGCCGCGAAAGATGTTCCCGCCACCGATGACGATGGCGACCTGCACGCCCATGTTCACCACCTCGGCCACCTCCCCGACCACGCGCACGATGGTGGCGCGGTTGATGCCGAAGGGGTCGTCTCCCATCAAGGATTCGCCCGACAGCTTCAACAAGATGCGCTTGTGCGCCGGTCGGTCTGCTGCCATGGGACGGCTCCTTGGAAAATGGGTGGAATGCGAACGGGCCTAAGCAGCCTGCTTGGCGGCGGCAACCTGCGCGGCCACCTCGGCCGCGAAATCGCCGACCTTCTTCTCGATGCCTTCGCCGACCACATACAGCGTGAAGCCCTTCACGCTGGTGCCGGCGGTCTTGAGCATCTGCTCGACGGTCTGCTTGTCGTTCTTCACGAAGGGCTGGTTGAACAGCGAGACCTCCTTGAGGAATTTCTGGACGCCGCCCTCGATGCGCCTGGCAACGATCTCGGGCGTCTGGACTGGCTTACCGGCGGCTTCGGCCAGCTTGCGGTCTTCGTCCGCCTTGGCGGTGGCGACCGAGCGCTCCCTGGCGACCAGGTCGGGCGCCACCTCGGCGCTGGTGAGCGCGACCGGCTTCATGGCCGCGACGTGCATCGCGGTGTCCTTGGCGGCGGTCTCGTCGCCGAGAAACTCCACGATCACGCCGATGCGCGTGCCGTGCAGGTACGCGGCCAGCTTGTTCGAACCCGAGAAACGCTTGAAGCGGCGAATGCTCATGTTCTCACCGATCTTTCCGATCAATCCCTTGCGAACGTCTTCCAGCGTCGGGCCGAAGCCGTCCTGGCTGTGCGCCAGCGCGCCGAGCGCTGCCAGGTCGGCCGGGTTGTTCCGGGCCACCAGCTGCACCGCGGCGTTGGCCAGGGCCAGGAAGCTGTCGTTCTTGGTGACAAAGTCGGGTTCGCAATTGGTTTCGAGCAGGGCGCCCACAGTCTCCGATCCCTTGCCGTCGATGAACGCGGTGACCACGCCTTCGGCCGTGATGCGCGAGGCGGCCTTGCCAGCCTTGTTGCCGAGCTTGACGCGCAGCAGCTCTTCGGCCTTTTCGAAATTGCCTTCAGCCTCGGTCAGGGCCTTCTTGCATTCCATCATCGGCGCGTCGGTCTTGGCGCGCAGTTCGGCGACCATGCTTGCGGTGATTGCAGCCATTTTGTCCTCGTCTTCTTCAGTTCGAATCGGTTGTAAAAAAGGGGCTACCAGAGCCCCTTCTTAGGCTTGTGCGGCAGGCTCAGGCAGCAGCGCCCTCATTGACCTCGACGAATTCGTCGCCGCCTTCCTTGACGGCCTTGACCACCTCGTTCGCGGCGCTGGCACGGCCTTCGAGGATGGCGTCGGCGATGCCGCGGGCATACAGAACCACGGCCTTGGACGAGTCATCGTTGCCCGGGATCACGTAATCGATGCCTTCGGGCGAATGGTTGGAATCCACCACGCCGACCAGCGGAATGCCCAGCTTCTTGGCTTCGGACACGGCGATCTTGTGGAAACCCACGTCGATCACGAAGATCGCGTCGGGCAGCGTGGCCATGTCCTGGATGCCGCCGATGTCTTTTTCGAGCTTTTCCATCTCGCGGGCGAACATCAGCTGCTCTTTCTTGCTCATGGCGTCGAGGCCGCCTTCCTGCTGCGCTTTCATGTCCTTCAGGCGCTTGATGGACGTCTTGACGGTCTTGAAGTTGGTCAGCATGCCGCCGAGCCAGCGCTGGTCGACATAGGGCACGCCGGCGCGCTTGGCTTCCGATGCGACGGTGTCTCGCGCCTGGCGCTTGGTGCCGACCATCAGGATGGTGCCGCGGTTGGCGGCCAGCTGCTTCACGAACTTCATCGCGTCCTGGAACATCGGCAGCGATTTTTCCAGGTTGATGATGTGGATCTTGTTGCGATGGCCGAAGATGAAGGGGGCCATCTTGGGGTTCCAGAAGCGGGTCTGGTGGCCGAAATGGACACCTGCTTCCAGCATTTCGCGCATGGAGACTGACATGGGATGAACTCCGAAGGTTGGGTCTAAAATCCAGCCCGAAATCGCTTTCGTCGTTTTGACGAAGGCGACACCTTGGTGGGCCGGTTTGCGGATGGCTTCGCGGCGCAGGTCGCGTTGCCTGTTCGGCAAGGCAGCTCGCGCTACTAGCTAAACCCAGAGATCATAGCAGAGAACAGGCCGCTTCCACCCATGTCCACCGACCTCCACACCACCCGGGACCGCCTGCGCGCGGGACTGACTTCAGCTCCTGCAGAGCTTGAACAGGCGATCGCCATCGCCCAGTCCAGGGCCTGCGAGCAT
>JANXVP010000502.1 GCA_025351615.1 Ramlibacter sp.
GCCCGGTCCGGCTCGTAGGCGATCCCCTGCTCTTTCGCCGTGTCCTGCATCCGCTCCCGAATCAGCGCCTCGGCCTGCGGGTGCAGCTCAATGTCGATCCCCAGCGCCCGCCCCGCACACTGGCGCGTGTGGTCGTCCGGCGTGGCTCCAATGCCCCCGCACGAAAATACCACATCACCCGATGCGAAAGCTCGCTTCAGAGTGGCCGTGATCCGGTCCGGCGAGTCGCCGACATAGTCCGCCCATGCCAGTTGCAGACCTCGCGCGGCGAGCAGTTCGATGAGCCTGGGCATGTGCTTGTCGGCGCGCTTGCCCGACAGGATTTCGTCGCCGATGATGACCAGGCCAAAGGCGGAAATTTCAGGGAGGTGGGAGCTGGACATCCCCCGATGCTACCGGGGCCGACGCGGCCCTGCCGAAGGTCCCGCCCGGATGAGCGCTTGTCAGGGACGCCTCCTCACGCAGCTTTTCCAGCGCAGCCAGGCAGTAGTGGGCAAACCAGAGTGCGGAGAACGCGAAAACCAGGGTGTAGATCCAGATCGCGACCGGAACCAGCAGCACGAAAGCCGCGGCGAACAGCAAGCCCGAGGCCCAGACGATGCTCGGCGCGGCGCCGAGGTAGCCGGTGATCACGCCCATGGCCATCAGCCAGAGCCGGTGCCGCCGGAAGATTTCGCGCCGCTCCTCCTTGCTGGCGTGCTCGGCCAGTGCATCGAAGGTCATTACCCGGTAGGCCAGCCAGCCCCAGATCAGAGGCGGCAGGATGAGAATGAGGGGCGGGATCAGCCAGAGCGGAATCGACACGAGCAGCGCGATGAGGGCCAGCGCCGTGGAAAACAGTGACCATAGCCCGCTGATCAGCAGTGACCCGCCATTCTTGCGCTCCAAACCCGCAAAGCGCCGCTCGGCGACCATGCGTACCAGAGCCGGGGCCATCAAGACCGCAACGATCAGCAGCGAGAGCACCACGACGGCCGGCGTGACGGCGAAGATCACCACCAGCGGCGCGACCACCGTCTTGAGGTTCCCTGCGCCCAGGCCCTGCAGCCAGCTCCAGACGCTTTTGAGCAAGTCCCACGACTCCAGCCGCAGAACCACCCAGTCCACGGCCGCGTCCCAGTAGAAGTAGCCAAGTCCGAACGACAGCACCCCCATGATCAGCAGCGGCAGGAACGACAGGGCGATCACACGCGGGTGCAGGCTGTACGCCACCGCACGCCAGAAAGAATCCAGAAACAGCTTCATTCAGGACAGCATACCTGCGCCCGCTGAACAGCCCCTAACATTGCCCAGTGGAAAAAATCCTGGTCAACGGCGTTGCGCTTGAAGTCCAGCGCCTCGGCGCGGGTCCTGGCAGACCTCGCGCGCCTATTGTTTTTCTGCACGAAGGACTGGGTTCGGTGGCCATGTGGTGGGACTGGCCGGCGCGGGTATGCGCCGTGACCGGCCGGGCCGGCATCGTCTATTCGCGCCGCGGTTACGGCCACTCGGATCCGGTGCCGGACGTGCGCGGCGCCGGCCGGCTTGCGGCCGACTACCTGCAGCTGGAGGCGTGGACTGTGCTGCCCGCCCTCCTCGAGTCGCTGGGCATCGACAAGCCTGTGCTGCTGGGCCATTCCGACGGGGGCAGCATCGCCCTGCTCCACGCCAGCCGGCAGTCCGTCACCGCGTGCATCGTCATGGCGCCTCATGTGATGGTCGAAGAGGTGGCGGTGCGCTCGATCGAGGCCAGCCGCGACGCTTATGAATCGGCGCTGAAGCACAGGCTGCGGCGCTACCACGCCGACGTCGATGTCGCGTTCTGGCAATGGAACGACGTCTGGCTGAGCCCAGCATTCCGCAACTTCGACATCCGCCAGGACTGCCGCCTGATTCGCGCGCCGCTGCTGGCGATCCAGGGCCGCGATGACGCCTTCGGCACGATGCGCCAGATCGAGGAGATTGCGCCAACCCAGGGAAGCTTCGCGATGGCGCAACTGGCCGACTGCGGGCACTCGCCGCACAAGGACCAGCCCGAGCGCACCCGCCGGCTGGTGGCTGACTTTCTTGCGCCACTCGCCTGACGCGCTCAGGCGCGCAGGGCAGCGAGATCCGTCTCGCTCAACCAACGCCATTGGCCAGGCGCCAGATCCGCTGGCAGCGACAGCGCGCCGATCCGCGAACGGTGCAACGCTTCCACCCGGTTGCTGACTGCGGCGAGCATCCGCTTGACCTGGTGGTACTTGCCCTCGGTCAGCGTCAGGCGCAGGTGATGCTGTCCCGCGATTTCACAGGCTGCGGCGCGGACCGGCTGCGGGTCATCATCCAGAACCACCCCGTCCAGCAGCCTCCTGGCCTGTGAATCGTCAAGCGGGTGTTTGGTCGTCACCTCGTACACCTTCGCCACATGGTGGCGCGGGGAATTCATCCGGTGGATGAACTGGCCGTCATCCGTCAACAGCAGCAGGCCGGTGGTGTCCTGGTCCAGCCTGCCGACCGCCTGCACGCCCTGCACCGCGGACTTTTGCGGCCGTTGCCGCAATGGCGGCGGCAGCAGGGTGTAAATGCTCGGGTAGGTGGAGGGTTTCTGGGAGCATTCCGTGCCGGCCGGCTTGTGCAGCATCAGGTAAGCCTTGTCATGGAACATCCAGTCCCGCCCCTGCACCGCGAAGTGCAATCCTGGGGTTGCGACATCGGCAGCCGGATCGGTCAGGACGCTGCCCTGCACCGCGACCATGCCCTGCTGGATCAGGCCGGCGCAGATGCGGCGCGTGCCGAAGCCCTGGGAGTAAAGAACGTCCTGCAACCGCATGCGGCGAGGGGGCCTAGCGCGCAGGTGCGGCGGCGGCGAGCTCGCGCTCGAGCGGCGAGAGTTCGCGTCCGACGCGATGCAGCTGCGCGTAGAGGCCCTGGCGGACGTCGATGTCAGGCTCCCCGCTGATGCGCGATCGGATCTCGTTGCGTTGCAACTGCAGGTCGGCCAGCCGGTTGGTGAGCGCCGCCATGTCTTGCGGCGACGAAAACGCGCGACTCCGCTCTTGCTTGCTTGTGGCGTCCCACGTCCAGGCGTCGCGCACAGCCGAGACGGTCGAGCATCCGGCGCACAGGGCAAGGACGGCAAATGGAAGGATCGATCGCATGGGGACTCCGGGTCGGGCAACAGCCCCCATCCTAAAAGAAACCATCCGCCGCGCCTTCCGCCATGCTTTGGCCAGTCGCCGGAGTCAGCTGGTTGCTGACGGAAAGTCCGCCCCCAGCGTGGTCGATTCCCAGCGATCGAAGTCGGCGCGCATCGCATCGAGTTTCTTGCGCGCCAGTTCGAGCGCGGCCTTGCCGAGCAACAACCGCAACGGCGGCGCATCCGACAGCGCGGCATCGACGATGGCCTGGGCCCCGCGGACAGGATCGCCGGCCTGGGTGCCGCTGCGCGCCGCGGTCTGCTTGCGGCGCTCACCGGCGGTCCCGGCATAGTCGTCGATGCGCGTGGCCGACTGCTTGATCGACGGACCCGCCCAATTGGTGCGAAAGGGGCCTGGTTCGACGATCAGCACGTCGATCCCAAGCGGTTTCACCTCGATCGCGAGCGATTCGGAAATGCCTTCGACGGCATATTTCGTGCCGTGGTAATACCCGGTGGCGGCAAAACTCGTGAGGCCGCCAATCGAAGAGACGTTGACGATCAAGCCGCTGCGTTGCGTCCGCATCACCGGCAGCACAGCCTTGGTCATTTCGATCAACCCGAATACATTGGTCTCGAACATCGCGCGCACGTCTGCGTCCTCGCCCTCTTCGATCGCGGCGAGATAGCCGTAGCCGGCGTTGTTGACGAGCACATCGATTTGACCGAACTTCAGCCTGGCCTGCGCGACGACTTCATCGATCTGCGTGCGCCGCCTGACATCCAGGGGCAGCACGAGCACGCGACCCTCGTGACCCTGCGCGATATCCGCGAGTTTCGAGGGATCGCGGGCTGTCACGACGGCCCGCCAGCCACGCGCCAACACCAGCTTCGCCAGTTCGCGGCCGAAGCCAGTCGAACATCCCGTAATCAGCCACACCGGCTTGTCTGGGTTCATCATCCTGAACATCCTTTTTTTCGCCTGAGGCAATTGTCTGGGCTATTCTGTGCCGATCCGAACCACTCCGCTCGAATCCAGGAATTCATATGACCCAGCCCGCACGGTTCGAACTTTTCAGCTTCTGGCGCACCTCCGCCACCTACCGCGTGCGTGTCGCCTTCAATCTCAAGGGCGTGCGCCGCGAGGAACGCAATGTCAATCTGGACGCGGGCGAGCAGCGAAGCGAAGCCTTCCTCAAGATCAATCCCCTGGGCGCGATCCCGGCGCTGATCGACCGTGAAGGCGGCCAGGCGGCGCTGCCGCTCACTCAATCGCTCGCGATCCTCGAGTTTCTCGATGAAAGCTATCCGTCACCCGCCCTGTTGCCAGCCGACCCGCACGGGCGCGCGCGGGTGCGCTCGATCGCGGCCATGTGTGTGGCGGACACCCATCCCCTGATCACCCCGCGCATCAAGAAGTACCTGACGACCGAGGCCCACTTCGATGACGCTGCGTGGCGCGCCTGGCAGATCCACTGGTTCACAACCGGCTTGCAGGCAGTGGAACAGCGCCTGGCCCACGACAGCGCCACCGGCAGGTACTGCCACGGAGACTCGGTCACGATGGCCGACATCTGCCTGGCCAGCATCATCGTCGTCATGCGCGTTTTCAAGATCGAGGTGCCTGCGATTCCAACCGTCGACCGCATCATGGCCGCGTGCGAGAAGCTCGATGCTTTCGCGCAAGCGGCGCCCGCCCGCCAGTCAGGCGCCCCGCAGTCCTGACCAGGATTAAAGCCATGAACCGCGTGCACGCGAACGGAATCGACTTCGCCTACGTCGAAGAAGGCAGCGGGCCTCTGGTCATTCTGCTGCACGGATTTCCCGACACGGCCCGCACCTGGGAGCACCAGTTGTCGGCGCTGGCAGCAGCCGGCTACCGCGCTGTCGCTCCCTACCTGCGCGGTTACCATCCGACCGCGATTCCCGCCGATGGCTTCTACGACAAAGCCACACTCACCACAGATATCGCGGAGCTCATCCGGGCTTTGGGCGGCGGCAAGCCGGTGCATCTGGTCGGTCAGGACTGGGGCGCGATCATCTCTTACGCGGTGCTCGCCGCATTCCCCGAACTGATCCGTCGCGCGGTCGTGATGGCGGTTCCGCATCCGGCACGGGTAGCCGCCAGCATGCTGGAAGCAAAGCACGTCCACCGCTCGTTCCATTGGTGGTTCTTCCAGTTGCCGGACCTGCCCGAAAAGGCATTAGCCGCGAACGATTTCGCCTTCATCGACTATCTCTGGAGCTACTGGACCTCACCCGGCTACCAGGACCCTGCCCACATGGCCTCGATCAAGCTGATGCTGTCGCAACCGGGCGTGCTCGCGGCGACACTTGGGTATTACCGTGCAATGTTCGACCCCCGCAAGGGCGATCCGCGCCTGCAGGCCATGCGGCAAGCCATGGACCGCCCGATCGCAGTCCCGACGCTCGCGCTCTGCGGCAGCGACGACCTGCGCTCGGAATTGATGACCGACCAGGCCCGGTATTTCTCCGGCGAATACAGCTACCGGGAGGTTGCCGGCGCCGG
>JANXVP010000506.1 GCA_025351615.1 Ramlibacter sp.
GCGCATGAAGCCGCGGGCAGCACGCCCCAGCGAAGACGTCATCAAGCAAAAGGTACACGATCTGCTGGGCTTGGTGCAGCTCGACTGGTTGTCAGACCGTTACCCGGCTCAGCTGTCCGGTGGCCAGCGCCAGCGTATTGCGCTGGCCCGCGCGCTGGCGGTGGAGCCCAAGGTGCTGCTGCTGGACGAGCCGTTCGGCGCGCTGGATGCCAAGGTGCGCAAGGAGCTGCGGCGCTGGCTGCGCCGGCTGCACGACGAACTGCATGTGACCAGCATCTTCGTCACGCACGACCAGGAAGAGGCGCTCGAAGTGGCGGACCGGGTCGTGCTGATGAATTTGGGCAACGTCGAGCAGGTCGGTTCGCCCCAGGAGGTCTGGGACCATCCCGCCAGCCCGTTTGTTTACGGCTTCCTGGGCGACGTCAACATGTTCCGCGGCCGCGCGCACGAGGGCGAAGTCCATCTCGACGGCATGCAGCTGGCGTCGCCGGAACATGCCGATGCGCAGAACGCCCAGGCTTTTGCCTATGTGCGCCCCCACGATCTCGATGTGCAACGCTATTCCCCCGGGCAGGGCGTCGATGCCGGCGGCCGGCCGCGCGGCATCGTGGTGCAGCTGGCCCGCGCCATCGTCGTCGGGCCGATCGCCAGGCTGGAACTAATTCCTGCCGGGGAAACCCAACAACCCGGAAAAGATAGCATCATCGAAGCGCAGATTCCTGCGCAACAATTCAGGGAGATGGGATTCCGGGAGGGCGAGACGCTGGTGGTGACACCGCGGCGGGCCCGTGTGTTCGTGGAAGGCGGCGCGTGGACGCCGCAGTCGGGAGAAGAATTTGATCCAGTGGTTTGACACGGCGCCGCGGCGCGTCCTGGCGCTGGTCTGCGCCGCCTGCATCGCGATGCTGGCTTTCGGCCTCTACCTGCAGCACGGCGTCGGTCTCGAGCCTTGCCCGATGTGCATCGTGCAGCGCTATGCCCTGGTGCTGGTGGGGTTGACCGCGGGCATTTGCAGTGCATTCAGGCAACGGGGTGTCCACACTGGCGGCGCCTTGCTGATCCTGCTGTTTTCAGGTTTCGGCGCCTTCGTCGCGGCGCGCCAGAGCTGGCTGCAATGGAACCCGCCGGAAGTCGCGTCCTGCGGCCGCGACATTTACGGAATGATCGAGACTTTTCCCCTCAAGCGGGTGATCCCGATGATCTTCAAGGGCAGCGGCGATTGCAGCAAGATCGACTGGACCTTCCTGGGCGCCTCGATCGCCAACTGGTCGTTCATCGCCTTCGTCGGTTTCGGGCTGGTCGCGCTCGTGCTGTTGCTCAGGCGGGTCGCGCTGCGCCGCAGCGGCGCAGCATTTGCCTGAGGCTGTCACCTTCAGCGGGCGTCCACCGCCGCCAGCACCTGGCCGAAGAATTCGTCGGCGTGCGCCGGGTCCAGCCAGCGCACCGCCACCACCATCTTTCGCTCCGGCTCGACCCAGGTGAACGAACTGCCGGCGCCGACGGCGAAGTAACTCGACTCCGGCGCGCTGGGAAACAGCTTGCGCCCCTGATTGAGCCAGACCAGGTAGCCGTAGTACGGCGCCAGCGGGCCGGGCGTGCGCATTTGCCGGATCCAGCCGGCTGACAGCACCCGCTTGCCGCCGCGAGCCACGCCTTCGTTCAGCATCAGCTGGCCCACCAGCGACTGGTCTTCGCTGCTGATCGACATGCCCCCGCCCCAGTGCGTACCGCCGGGCACGGACTGCACGCGCTGTCCCCCGATCGTCACCCACGCGTTGTCGTAGCCGGCCCAGTTCCAGGTGTCGCTGGCGCCGATCGGCTGCATGATGGCTTCGCGCAAGACGTCCGGCAGGGGACGCTGGAACAGGTGCAGCAACGCGAGCGACAGCTGGTTGATCCGCACGTCGTTGTATTCCCAGTAGCTGCCCGGCTCCTGCAGCGGCCGCGGATCGCCCTTCTTGCCGTCGGGCGCTTTGGCAAACGTCACGGCCCGGTAATGGTCTGCCTGGTCCGGCAGACCGAACACTTCGCCGGTCCACTCGCTGGTCTGCCTGAGCATCTGGGCCCAGGTCACCCGGGCGTTGTTGCCCTGGTCGAAGCCGATGCCATGGATGCGCGCGCCGATCGCCTCATCGACGTCCGGCAGCAAGCCGCGGTCATGCGCGATGCCGGCCAGCAACGCGAGATAAGTTTTGGCGACGCTGAAGGTCAGGTCCGCGCGTTTCGGTTCGCCCCAGGACGCCAGCGTGCTGCCATCGACGACGATGGTGCCGGAGACCGGCCCGCGCGCATGCACCGGGCCGAGCAAGCGGTTCCAGGGTGGCGGATCCTGCTGGTGCACGCCCCACACCCCGCCGGGGTCACGGTCCCATGTGCTTTCGTGATCGGTTGCGAACTGCACGGCCCGCTGCAGATTGGCTGGCATTCAAGGACTCCTGAGGATGTCGGCATCGAACTTGCACAAGCGCAAGGCGGCTAGGGAAAGCATGCACCGGCCGCGGAAAAAACTCGGTATCGTCCCGCAAGCGGCCCCACCGGCCAACACGCCTGAATCGCCTCGCCGGCGAGAACTTTTGATTGCGAAGAAGAACCATGAGAACTCCCGCCGAACGTTCCCCCTTCATGCTTCAGTGTCGCACAACGTTCTCGGTGCTCGCGGCCGGAATGCTCGCCGCCGCGGCGCTGTTTGCCGCTCCCGCTACGGCCGGCAAAAAGACCGACACGCTGGGCATGGCTTACGACCAGGCCCCGGAAAGCGTCGATCCCTATTTCAACAATGTTCGCATCGGCGTGATCATCGCGGCCAACGTCTGGGACACCCTGCTGTACCGGGACCCGGTCACCCACGAGTACAAGGGCCAGCTCGCCAAAAGCTGGAAGCAGATCGACGACCGCACGCTCGAATTCGAATTGCGCCAGGGCGTCAGGTTCCACAACGGCGAAGAGTTCGATGCCGACTCGGTGGTCTACACGCTGAACTTCGTGGCCGACCCGAAAAACCAGGCGGTCACCCAGCAGAACGTGAAATGGATCGACAAGGCCGAGAAGCGCGGCAAGTACACCGTGCGGGTGATCAGCAAGGAGCCTTTCCCCGCCGCCAAGGACTACCTGGCCACGACGCTGGCGATTCATCCCGCCAGGTACTACCAGGAAGTCGGTCCCAAGGGGATGAACGCGAAACCGGTGGGATCGGGGCCGTACAAGGTGGTCGATTACCAAGCGGGCAAGTCGATCACGCTCGAGAAGTTCGCCGACTATTTCAAGGACTCGCCGAGGACCCAGCCCAGAATCGGCAAGGTGCGCATCCGCTTCATTCCCGATCGCCAGACGCAGATGGCCGAAGTGATGTCCGGCGGCGAGGACTTCATCATGCATGTGCCCAAGGACCAGGCCGACAAGTTGCAGGCCCTGCCGAATCTGCAGGTCCTGAGCGGCAACACCATGCGGATCGTGTTCATGCAGATGAACACGCTCGACGGCGCACCGCAGCCCGAATTCAGGGATATTCGGGTGCGCAAGGCGGTCGCCCATGCGATCGACCGGGAAGCCATCGTCAAGAACATCGTCGGCGGCGGGGCCGAAATCATCAACACCCTGTGCACGCCATCGCAGGTCGGCTGCACCCACGAGGGCGCGGCCGTCTACAAATACGATCCGGCGCTGGCAAAAAAGCTGCTGGCCGAGGCCGGCTATCCCAACGGATTCAGCACCGAGATCCTGGCCTACCGCGAACGCAACCAGACCGAGGCGATCATCAACTACCTGCAGGCGGTGGGGATCAAGGCCAGGCTCAACTTCCTGCAGTACGCCGCCATGCGCGACCTGGTCCGCGCCAACAAGGCCAGCCTGGTGCACCAGACCTGGGGGTCCAACCTGGTGAACGACGTGTCGGCGTCGACGCCGGTCTATTACGGGTTCGGGACCGACGACATCACGCACGACGCCAAGGTCAGGGATCTGCTGGACAAGGGCGACCACACCATCGACCCGAAAGCGCGCAACGAGGTCTACCGGAAGGCGCTGGTCAGCATTTCCGAAAATGCCTACTCGGTGCCGCTCTGGTCGCTGCCGGTGTATTACGTCGCCAGCAAGGAACTGGCTTTCAAGCCGTATTCGGACGAGCTGGTGCGGTTCTGGGAAATGAGCTGGAAGTAGGGCCTGCTCACACTATTTCCGGGGGGCACGATGCTCTTCTACATGATCAGGCGCCTGGGCCTGGCGCTGCTGG
>JANXVP010000511.1 GCA_025351615.1 Ramlibacter sp.
GAAATACGTTGCGCGCAGCCGCTGGCGGGTCGGCTTGCCCTGCTTCAGCGCGAACACCAGGAGTTGCAGCCGGTGCGACGGCACTTCCAGCTTCAGTTCGAATTCGGTCATCGTTTGTTGCTCCAAGGCGTCTGCCGCAAGAGCTTGCAGGCGTGTGACTGACGGCTGAAGCGGTATAAACTGTATACACCGTTTAATCCAACAAAAACACCGACCATGACGACTGCCAGGAAGACCCCCAAGCCTCAAGAGCCCGTCCGCAAGGCGGCAAACAAATCAGCGACGGCAAAAGTCGGCGCGAAGACAACGGCCAGATCCGCGGCAGCCCCGGTCAGCGCGCGCTCCGAGGCTCTCAAGACAGCCGCTGTCCCCAAGGCCAAGAAGCCCAGGAAGCCCAAGCTCGTGCGCGACAGCTTCACCATTCCCAAGAACGAATTCACCGTGCTGCAGGACCTGAAGCAGCGCGCCGGCAAAAGCGGAACCGCGGCCAAGAAGAGCGAGATCCTGCGTGCCGGCATCAAGGCGCTTGCAGCCATGAATGACGCTGCCTTCGCCGCGGCGCTGCAAGCTGTGCCAGCGATCAAGACCGGCCGGCCGGCCAAGGAGTAGCAGCGCGCACTAGGGCAGGTCCGGCGGCTGGACGGCGATCACGACCGTCTGCTCGTGACCATCGCGCTCGCGCGTGCGCAGCCACCAGACGGCGCCCTTGCGGATCGGGCAGTTGTCGCCCTGCAGCCCGACCAGCCTGGCGACCACCTGCCCCAGCATCGGCTGGTGGCCGACCACCAGCACGCTTTGGCGGGCGTGGGGCCAGTCCGCCGCCTCCAGCAACAGAGCGGCTTTACCGCCAGGCGCGAGTTCGTCACGCAGCTTGTACTTGCGCCCGAGCGGCAGCAGGGTCTGCTCGCAGCGCAGCGCCGGGCTGCACAGGATCCGCGTGTTCTCGGGCAGGTGCAGGTCCAGCCATTTAGCCATTGTGACGGCCTGCTTTTCGCCGCGCGACGTCAGGGCACGCTGCAGGTCGTCCTGACCCTCCTGCTCGTCCTGCGCCTGCGCATGGCGCCAGATGATCAGGTCCATTATTCCCCTTCCATGTTGCCGCGGGACGCATAGCGGGCCATCAGCGCGGCCTGGGCGGCGTGGCCCTTGGGGTCACCCGCACCCTTGACCCGCTTGTAGGTTCCGTCCGCCA
The DNA here is from genome assembly GCA_025351615.1 of Ramlibacter sp. Classification (GTDB taxonomy): domain Bacteria; phylum Pseudomonadota; class Gammaproteobacteria; order Burkholderiales; family Burkholderiaceae_C; genus Ramlibacter. The sequence goes on from JANXVP010000511.1 coordinate 1,193, forward strand.
TCAGGTCCCAGGCATCGCGGTTGTCGTGCAGGCAAGCCACCAAGCATTCGTCGATGATGCGCTGGCGCAGGCGCGGATCGTTCACCGGCCAGGCCAGCTCGACCCGGCGCAGCATGTTTCGGTTCATCCAGTCGGCGCTGGACAGGAACAACTCCTCGACGCCGCCGCTGCGGAAATAAAACACCCGCGAATGCTCGAGGAAGCGCCCGACGATGGAGCGCACCCGGATGTTGTCCGACACTCCGGGAACGCGAGCCGGCAGCATGCATGCGCCGCGCACGATCAGGTCGATTTTTGCGCCCTGCTTGCCGGCGCGAACCAGCGCGAGCATCAGCGCCTCGTCGGTCAGGGCGTTCATCTTCAGCACCAGCCGGCCTTCGATGCCGCGCGACGCAGCCTGCCCCAGCGCGTCGATCTTCCCGATCAGCTCCCGGTGCAGCTGGAAGGGCGCGATCAGCGCCAGGTTCAGCCGGGGCAGCTTGCTCTGGCTGGCCAGTTGCAGGAAGACATTCTCGAGGTCGGCCGTCAGCAGCGGATCGGCCGTCAGATAGCTCAGGTCGGTGTACATCCTTGCCGTATGCGGGTTGTAGTTCCCGGTCGCCAGGTGCGCATAGCGGCGCAGCCTCTTGCCCTCGCGCCGCGTCACCAGCAGCATCTTGGCGTGAGTTTTCAGGCCCACCACGCCATAGACCACCTGGGCGCCGATCGACTCCAGCATCTCGGACCAGTTGATGTTGGTCTCCTCGTCGAACCGCGCCTTCAGTTCCACCACCACCGTCACTTCTTTGCCACGCCTCACAGCTTCGCGCAGCAGGTCCATCAGTGCGGAATCGGCGCCTGTGCGGTAGATGGTTTGCCGGATCGCCAGGACATCCGGGTCCTCGACCGCCTCGCGCAGGAAATCCAGCACGCCCTGAAAGCTTTCATAAGGATGGTGGATCAGCACATCGCGCCGCTTGAGCTGGTCGAAAAACGATTGGCCCCGAACCAGTTCCACGGGATAACAGGCCTTGTAGGACGGGAACAGTAGCTGGGGAGCGTCAACCAGGTCGATCAACTGCTGCAGCCGCACCAGGTTCACGGGACCGTGAACGCGGTACAGCGCCTGCGCCGGCAGCTTGAACTGCTGCAGCAGGAAGGAGGCCAGGTAGTCCGAACAGCCCGACGAGACTTCCAGCCGGGTGGCCTGGCCGTAATGGCGGTGCTGCAGTCCCAGGCGCAAGGCGGTGCGCAGGTTTCGCACGTCATCGTCGTCCACGGCAAGATCGGAATTGCGGGTGACGCGGAATTGTGAGAACTGGCCCACCTCGCGGCCGCTGAACAGGCTGTCGAGATGGGCGCGGATCACGCTGGACAGGGACACGAACACCGTTTTGCCGCCTGCCACCTTGGCCGACATCCGGATCAGCCGCGGCAGCACGCGCGGGACCTTGACGATCGCGATTTCATTTTCCCGCCCGAACGCATCCTTGCCGCCGAGGCGGACGATGAAATTCAGCGACTTGTTGGCCACCTGGGGAAAAGGATGGGCCGGGTCCAGTCCGACCGGGATCAGCAGCGGCCGCACTTCGCGCTCGAAATAGTCGCTGACCCAGCCGCGCTGCGCGGCATTGCGGTCGCCGTGCGAAACGATCTCGATGCCTTGCTTGCCGAAAGCCGGCATCAGTTCGTCATTGAACAGGGCGTATTGCCGCTCGACCAGGGTGTGGGCGAGCACGGCCAAGGCGTCGAACGACTCGACCGTGTACAAGCCCTTGTGCTCGCCGTTCTCGACAGCGGTCAGGTGGGGAGCGGCGCGAACCTCGAAAAACTCGTCGAGGTTGGACGACACGATGCACAGGTAGCGCAGGCGCTCCAGCAAGGGAACATCGCCGCGATGCACCCAGTTGAGTACGCGCTCGTTGAAAGCCAGGATGCTGTGGTCCCGGTTTAGAAAACGCACAGGCCCGCTAGAGGCCGGAAGCGGCGAAAGGATAGGCGCGGTGCGAGGTGACAATTCCATGACAGGGAGTGCCTGCACAGTATCACCCGTTTGATGACGGTTTTGTGACAGTGCACAGCCGCTCCACACGGCCGGCGGGTACCGGCTCCTGGCGGACGCTGACAAGGTGCGAGACAAACAGCTCGCCGGCTCGGGCCCAGCTGAAGTCCAGCGCCCGCAGCCGAGCTTCGGCCCGCGGGACCGCGAGGGCACGGTAATACGCCTCGCGCAAATCGGTATGCAAGGCGCCGCCCAGGCTGCCCTCGCCGTCCGGACCGGCACGGCCCAGAACTTCGAGCGGGCCGTCCACCGGATAGGCCGCCACAGGCGTGCCGCAAGCCATGGCCTCGGCCATGACCAGTCCAAAGGTTTCGGACCGGCTCGGAAAGACGAACACGTCTGCCGAGGCATAGACTTGCGCGAGTTCGTCCCGCGGCAGCAGGCCGAGCCAATGGACGTGCGCAAAGCGCTGCTTCAGCGCGTCGAGCCGGGGCCCGACGCCGCAGATCATCTTGCTGCCAGGCAGGTCCAGCGACAGAAAGGCCTCGATGTTCTTCTCGTATGACACACGGCCGACGAACAGGGCCACGGGCCGGGCCAGCGTGCCCAGAAGCGTGTGCTTGAGCGCCCGCTCATGGAACTGGAACAATTCGGTGTCAACGCCGTGGGTCCAGGGCCGCAGGTTCCGGAAACCGCGGCCATCCAGCATCTTCAGCACGCCCGAGGTGGGCACCATCACACCGGACGATGGGCGGTGAAAATGCCGGAACAATGCATAGCCCCAGGACAGCGGCACCCGCAGTGCCGCGTGCAGGATTTCAGGAAAGCGGGTGTGAAAGGCGGTCGTGAAGGCGAGCCCGCGCTTCAGGCAATAGCGTCGCCCGGCCCAGCCCAGCGGTCCTTCCGTCGCCAGGTGAATGGCATCGGGCTGGAAAGCGTCCAGCCTCGCCGCCAGGCCACGGGCCGGCGCCACGGCGAGATCGATTCCGTCGTAGCCAGGGCACGGCCGCGTCGGGAACAGCCCGGGATGTATCACCTCGATCAAGTGGCCGGCGGCTTTGAGTTCGCGCGCCAGTTCCACCAGCGTCGTGACGACGCCATTGACCTGAGGCTGCCAGGCGTCGGTCAAGAGCGCGATCTTCATGCGGTTTCCGTTTCCAGGTCGAGAACTTCGGGTCTGGGGACAACCACCGCGCTGTGCGGCATCCAGTGCAGCAATTCGAGCCGGCCGTCGAAGTGCTCGACCAGGGCCGTGCGGCTTTCCACCCAGTCGCCGTCGTTGCAATACAGGGTGCCGTCGATTTCGCGCATCTCGGCGCGGTGGATGTGGCCGCAGACCACGCCATGGTGGCCCCGCCGCCTGGCCTCTGCGGCAACTGCGGCCTCGAAATCTGTGACGTAGTTCAGGGCCTTCTTGACCTTCTGCTTGAGATAGGCCGACAGCGACCAGTACGGCAACCCAAACCGGCCGCGCAGGTGATTCAGGTGGCGATTCAGCCGCAGCGTGAATTCATACAGGTTGTCGCCGAGGTAAGCCAGCCACTTGGCGCACTGAATGACCCCATCGAAATAGTCGCCATGGACAACCCACAGTCGACGGCCGTCAGCCGTGACATGCACGGTTTCTTGCCGCACCTCGATGCCCCCAAACCGGTGCCCGCCGAACTGGCGGGCGAATTCGTCATGGTTGCCCGGAACGTAGATCACCTCGCTGCCCTTGCGGGCGCGCCGCAGCAGTTTTTGCACGACGTCGTTGTGCGCCTGCGGCCAATGCCAGCGCCGGCGCAACTGCCAGCCGTCGACGATGTCGCCGACCAGGTAGAGGAAATTGCTGTCGTTGGCTTTCAGAAACGACAGCAGTTCGCCGGCCTGGCAACCCGGCGTACCCAGATGCAGGTCGGAGATAAAGATGGCGCGGTAGCGCATCAGGCCTTCGCCGCCGCAGGGTGCCGAGTCGGCAGGCCGGTTCGAACCAGGTTCATTGAGCGCCCCTCCATTTGGACAGGGCGAGTCTGGAGCGCACGCATGACAACGCCGTGGCATTTCCGTTGCAATCCGATGACGCCGCCAACGCCGGACTGAACTGCGTCTGCGTCGCGCCGGAGGTGTCATGAAATGGACACCGTGGCGCCACGAGGCGGTCACAAGGCGCGACGACAGTCTGGTCCTGTGAACTTTCTCCACCACACAGGATTCCCCATGCAAAGACCTTTCCCGGCCCTTGTGGCCAGCCTGACGCTGTCCGTGCTTCTGGCCGGCTGCGGCGGCTCCAGCGCATCCGCAGCGCCCGACCCGTCCACCGTCCTGGGCGCCTCCGCAAGGCCTGCCAACGTGATCTTCTTCCTCGGTGACGGCATGGGCATCACCACCATGACCGCTGCGCGCATCTACAAGGTGGGCGAAGCAGGTTCGCTCACCATGGATACGCTGCCAGAGAGCGGCTTCGTCAAGACCTATTCCAACGATGCCCAGGTGACCGACAGCGCACCCTCCATGTCCGCCTACATGACTGGCGTCAAGATGAACAACGACGTCATCTCGATGTCGACCGACACCAGGGCGTACGCCAGCGCTGGCGGCGTCGTCACGAGCTACGTGACCTCGGCCGGGGAAACCAGCTGTCCGTCCGGCAACGGCCGCGCGGTGCCGACGCTGGTTGAACTGGCCAAGTCGGCGGGCATGGGAACCGGGGTGGTGACCACCGCCCGGCTCACGCATGCGACTCCGGCTGCCACCTATGCACACCTCTGCCATCGCGACGGCGAATACGAGATCGCACGCCAGGCCGTCCCCGGCGGCGCCGGCTTCAACCCGGCATTGGTCGATGGCATCGACGTGATGCTTGGCGGCATCAGCACCTATTGGCGCCCCAGGGACGCTGTCGTTGCCGGGCGCGGACGCATCGACGGACGCGACCTGGTCGCGGAAATGAAAGCCAGGGGCTATGCCGTCGTCACCAGCAAGCCCGAGTTGAACAGCGCGCCGGCCGGCAAGGTCCTGGGCCTGTTCGACCAGGCGCTGGCGCAAGGCCACATGTCCTATGAATTGGACCGGGACCCGCCATGGGAGCCGAGTATCGCGGAAATGACGGTCAAGGCGATCGATCTGCTCTCGAACAACAAAAAGGGCTATTTCCTGATGGTCGAGGGCGGCCGCATCGACCACGCGCTGCACTCGACCAACGCCAGGCGCGCGCTGGCCGAGACAGTCGCCATGGACGACGCCATCGCGGCGGCCATCGCCCGGGTCGACCTGACCAACACGCTGATCGTGGTAACCGCCGATCACGACCACACCCTGGTGATGAACGGCTACGCCCAGCGCACTGGTCCCACGACCGGCTTCAGCGCGGGCGTGCTCGGACTGGTCAAGGACGTGGCCAGTGGCAGCATCGTGACCGACATCCTCGGCTTCGGCTACAGCATCCTGGGATTCGGCACGGGTGAGAACCGTCCCGACATGCGCACCGCGTTGACCGATGCCCAGACATCGGACCTCAATTACCACCAGGAATCGGTGATCAAGACCGGCCCCGGCGGCGAAACGCACGGCGGCGCCGACGTCTTCATCGGCGCCATCGGCAAGGGCGCTGAAACCATCAGCGGCGTGATGGAAAACACGGCCGTCTTCGGACTGGTCAAACAGGCCCTCGGCCTGCAATAACGGAAAGCCAACTCATGAAAAAACACATCCGCAACGCTGCCTGGTCCTGCCTGATGCTGGCCGCCGGCCACAGCTTCGCTGCCGGCGAAGCCAGGAACATCATCTTCTTTCTGGGGGACGGCATGGGCCCGACGACGGTCACCGCCTCCCGGATCTACAAATATGGCGAAGCGGGCAAACTCGCCATGGAAACACTGCCGCGCACGGCCCGCATCAAGACCTATTCGCTCGACGCACAGACCACCGACAGCGCGCCTTCGATGGCGGCGTACATGACGGGCGTCAAAAGCCGCAACGAAGTGCTGTCCATGAACGGTGAGACGCGGCCGGTCGCCCCCAGCAAGGATGCCAGCGTGACGCCCGCCGTCTCCAATGCGGTTAACAACTGCCCCGTCACCGGCAACGGCGCGGCCGCGCAGACCATCCTCGAACTGGCCATCGCCAACGGCAAGTCGACGGGCGTTGTGACCACTGCACGGCTGACCCATGCCACCCCGGCCGCCACCTATGCCCATGTCTGCCATCGCAATGCCGAATACGAAATCGCCCGGCAGGCCACGCCCGGCGGCGCCGGATTCAACCCCGCCCTGGGCAAAGGCGTGGACGTTCTGATGGGCGGCGTCAGCTACTTCTGGCGCCCCTTCAATGCGACCACCAACACCCGCGGCCGGCCCGATGGCCGCGATCTGGTCGGCGAGATGCAAGGCAAGGGCTATCGCTTCGCGAGCGACCTGGCCAGCATGAACGCCGTCCCGGCTGTGTCGGGCGGCAAGCTGCTCGCATTGTTCGACTTCGCCGTGCCGGAGGGCCACATGTCCTATGACCTGGACCGAGACCCGGCCCGGGAGCCGAGCCTCGCGCAGATGACCTCCAAGGCCATCGACCTGCTGTCGAAAAATGGTGCGGGATACTTCCTGATGGTGGAAGGCGGCCGGATCGACCATGCACTGCACGGCACCAACGCTGCCCGCGCGCTGGCGGACACCATCGCTTTCGACGACGCCATCCAGGCCGCGCTGGCGAAGGTGGACTTGTCCAACACGCTGGTGG
>JANXVP010000530.1 GCA_025351615.1 Ramlibacter sp.
CCTTCGGCGGCGTCAAGAATTCCGGCTACGGCCGGGAGCTGTCGGCCATGGGCATCCAGGAGTTCGTGAACAAGAAGCTGATCCGGGTGGCGTGAACGGGACGGCGGCGCTGCAGTTCATGGAGTGGGTGCGGCTGTCCGGATGTTCACCTTTGCTACGATGCCTGCGCCTTGACCAAACCCTCCGCCCCGACCAAGCCCGCCCTCGCGGCCCGCAGTGTCAGGCCGGGCCGCGAGCAGATCATGGCGGCGATCCGCATCGCCGGCATCGCGGAGTTCAGCGAGAAGGGGTTGGCGGGCACGTCCACGCAGGCGATCGCCGAGCGCGCAGGCCTGACCAAGCCGCAGCTGCACTACTACATCGCCGGCAAGGAACAGCTGTACGAAGAGCTATTGATGTCGGTGGTGGCGGACTGGAAAGGCATCTTCGACGCCGGTTCCACCGACCCCGGCAAAGTGCTCGGTGACTACATCCGCTCCAAGGTTCATCTGGCGTTCGACAAACCCGAGGTCTCGCGCATCTTCACTCGCGAGGTGCTCGATGGGGGCCGCAACCTGGACCGGTTCTGGCCGGACTCGCGCAAGCGCACCCGCGAGAAGGTCGCAGCAATCAACGGCTGGATTGCCCGCGGCCTGATGGAGCCGGTGGACGCCCACATGCTGCTAATGGGGATCTGGGCCATGACCCAGTTCTATGCCGACTCGGCGCTGCAGGTCCAGCAGCTGATGAAGCCCGGGCAGGCCTCGTGGACTCCGGACCGCGCCAAGCTGGCCGATGAACTGAGCACCCTGATCCTGCGCGGCTGCGGCATCGCGCGGCGCTGACCGGGCCGGGGTTCGGCCCCTTGTTTTTTTCCGGCCGGACTGGCACGCTGCTTGCGGTATCTGACCAATCGATCAGATTGCTTGGTCAAAGTGAACATACAAGGCGAAAAACCAGATTCCACAACCGCGTCGGCGCTCGCTAACGGTGCGTCCGCGCGTTCCATGCACCGCTTCGCTACGGGGGTTGCATGACCGCCCCTGCCCGCCTGCTCAACGCGCGGCTGCCTCGCTGGGTGCTTCCGCAGGCCTGGCCTGTCAAGAGCGGCGAGCCGGCGCTCGCGACGCTCACCCTTGCGGGCGGCCGTGTCGCTTCAGTGCAGCCCATCGGCGTCCCCGAATCGCTGCGCCCCGGGGACTGGGACCTGGGCGGCGCGCCGGTCTTGCCCGGGCTGGTCGACGCGCACACCCATCTCGACAAGACCTTCACCCTGCCGCGAATGGGCCCGGTGCAGCCCGGCCTGCTGGGTGCAATCGACGCGATGATGACCGACCGCCTCGGCTGGACGCCGGACGACGTGTACGCGCGAGGCAGCCGCGCGCTGGGCTGGGCTTATCAGGCGGGCTGCGTCCACGTGCGCAGCCATGTCGACTGGTGGGATCCCACCGGGGTTCCTCTGGCGTGGGAGGTGCTGTCGGCATTGTCGAAAGAATGGCAAGGCCGCATCCACCTGGAGCAGGTCAGCCTCATCAAGCTGCCGCTGTTCCAGGAGGTCGCGCAGGCCCACCGGCTCGCGCGCCAGGTTCGCGCGGCAGGACCGCAGGCCAGGCTCGGCGCGTTCGTGCACTCGAGCAACTGGGATGAGCAGGCGCTGCGCAACGTGTTTGCCGCAGCGGCCGAAGCCGGCCTCGACGTCGACCTGCATGTCGACGAGGAATTGAATCCCCATGCGCGCGGCCTCGCGGCTACGGTGCGCATCGTGCGCGACACCCACTTCAGCGGGCGCGTGGTGTGCGGCCACACCTGCTCGCTCGCGATGCAACCGGACACGGAGGCCTTCGCCACGCTCGACGCCGTGGCGCAGCTGCCGATCACGCTGGTCTCGCTGCCGATCACCAACCTGCTGCTGCAGGACGCAGTGACGGGCCGGACACCGCGCCAGCGCGGCTTGACGCTGCTGAAGGAGGCGCGCTCGCGCGGCATTCCGCTGCTGGTCGCCAGCGACAACGTGCAGGACCCGTTCTGCCGCGTCGGCAGCTAGACCAGCGTGATCGGCAGCTGCGCCACGGCGTC
>JANXVP010000556.1 GCA_025351615.1 Ramlibacter sp.
GATGCCTTCGAATTGCTGGCCGAGGTCGACCGTGACAACCACTTCGGCCGCCGTCTGGTGGACAACGTTGAACTGGAGGATTCGCCCACCTGGGCCCACGTGAAGCGAACGGCCCAGGAGAGTTTTGAGCCGGAAGCCTTCATGCTGCGGCGCTCGATGCCCTGGACGCTCAGCATGCAGAGCGGCTTGATGTTCGTCGCATTCGGCCATTCGCACAGGGCCTTCGAAGTGCAGATGCGACGCATGGCAGGACAGGAAGACGGCGTGGTCGACGCCATGTTCCGGATCTCAAAACCGGTCACGGGCGCTTACCTGTGGTGTCCCCCGCTCGTGGCGGGCAGACTCGACCTGCACCAGCTCGGGCTGTGATGACGGCTGGAAAATTCCAGCTCTACCTCGACCTGATTCGCTGGGACCGCCCGGCCGGCTGGCTGCTGCTGCTGTGGCCGACCCTGGCCGCCCTGTGGATCGCGGCGGGCGGCTTTCCAGGCTGGCAGCTGATTGCCGTGTTCACCCTTGGCACCTTCCTCATGCGCAGCGCTGGCTGCTGCGTCAACGATGTGGCGGACCGCGACTTCGACAGGCACGTGAAGCGCACGGCGCAACGACCGGTGACGAGCGGTGCGCTGTCGGTCCGGCAGGCGCTGCTGTTCGGGGCTTTCCTTGCGCTGCTGGCCTTCGCGCTAGTGCTCACCACCACGGCGGTCGCGGTCGGCTGGTCGTTCGCGGCGCTCGCGATTGCGTTGCTCTATCCGTATGCCAAGCGTCACGTGTCGATGCCGCAGGCGGTGCTGGGCGTGGCTTTCAGTTTCGGCATCCCGATGGCTTTCGCGGCCGTGCAGTCGCGGGTCCCGCTGCTGGCCTGGATTCTTTTGCTGGGCAACCTGTTCTGGGTGGTGGCCTATGACACCGAATACGCGATGGTGGACCGCGACGACGACCTGAAAATTGGCATCAGGACTTCGGCCATCACCCTGGGCCGCGCGGACGTCCCGGTGGTGATGCTCAGCTACGCGCTCTATCTCGCCATCTGGGCGGGCGTCCTGGTGCAGCGTGTCGCTGCGCCGCTTGTCCTGCTGGCAATTGCCCTGGCCGTGGCGCAGGCGCTCTGGCACTACGCGCTGATCCGAGGCCGCACGCGCGAGGGCTGCTTCAAGGCGTTTTGCCTCAACCACTGGCTGGGGTTCACGGTCTTCGCCGGCGTGGTTGCCGGCCACGCGCTGCTCTGAACCGCACCGGCGTCAGGCGCCGAATTCGTCGCCCAGTTCGGCAGCCCGCCTGCAGGCCGCATGCAATGCCTTGATGAAGAGCGCTTGCATCCGGTCCTGCTCCATCGAGGTGATCGCGGCATGGGTGGTGCCGCCCTTGGAGGTGACCCGCTGGCGCAGCACTTCGACTGGCTCGTCCGACGTCCGCGCGAGTTCGGATGCACCGGCGAAGGTGCCGACCGCGAGGCGGTGCGCCTGCTGCGCCGACAGGCCCATTTCAACGCCCGCCCTGGTCATGGCTTCGAGAAAGAAGAACACATAGGCGGGTCCCGACCCGGACAGCGCGGTGACTGCGTCGAGCTGCTTTTCCTGCTCGACCCACAGCGATTCGCCCGTCGTGGCGATCACCTGTTCCACCAGGCTCCTGTCTGCGGCCGTCACCCCGGCGCGGGCGAACAGCGCGGTCATTCCCTTGCCGATCAGGGCCGGGGTGTTGGGCATGGAGCGGACGATCCGCTGGGTTGCCAGCCAGTTGGCGATGCTGTCGGAGCGGATGCCGGCCGCGACGCTCAGGTGCAGGGCGCCGGCAGTATGGAGGCATGCCTGCAGCGCCGCTTGCTTGAAGGTCTGCGGCTTGATGGCCCAGACCACCAGCTGCGCCCGGGCCAGCGCCGGGCCGGCGTGCTCCTGCGCCAGCACGTCAAACTGGGACTGCAGCTTCGCGCGGGCTTGCGCAAAGGGTTCGACCACCTCGATCTGGCTGGCCGGCAGCCCGTTGCGCAACAGCCCGCCAATGATCGCGCTGGCCATGTTGCCCCCGCCGATGAAGGCGAGCGTCTGGCTCTGGATTGCATTGCTGTTTGTCATGCCCGGAAGTCTATCGCCGCGGGTGGGCGAAAATCGCAGCGATGACCCGCCAACACCTGCTCTCGCAACTATCGCAGCCTAAAACCTGGGACGTGGCAATCGTCGGCGGCGGCGCGACCGGGCTCGGCGTGGCGCTGGATGCCGCCGCGCGCGGCTTTTCGGTGGTGCTGATCGAATCGCACGACTTCGCCAAGGGCACCTCGTCGCGCGCCACCAAGCTGGTTCACGGCGGCGTGCGCTACCTCGCGCAAGGCAATATCTCGCTGGTGCGGGAAGCGCTGCACGAGCGCACCACGCTGCTTCGCAACGCCCCGCACCTGGCGCAGCCGCTGGCGTTCGTGATGCCGTCTTACAAGTTCTGGGAGATGCCGTTCTACGGTGTCGGCCTCAAGGTCTACGACGCGCTGGCGGGCAAAGCGGGGCTTGGCCCCACCGAATTCCTGACCCGGCAGGAAACGCTGGCCTGCCTGCCGACGGCGCGCGGTGAGGGACTCAAAGGCGGCGTCAAGTACTGGGATGGACAGTTCGACGACGCCCGGCTCGCACTGGCGCTGGCCCGGACCGCGGCGGCCCAAGGTGCGCTGGTGGTCAACTACTGCGCCGCGACGCGCCTGCTTCACGAGCACGGCAAGGTGGCGGGCCTGTGTTGCCAGGACAGCGAAACCGGTCAGGCCTTCGAGATCAAGGCGCATTGCGTGGTCAATGCCACCGGCGTCTGGGTCGACCGGCTGCGGCAACAGGACGGCGACGCCATCGGGCGGCCGGTCGAGGCGATGGTGGCGCCCAGCCAGGGTGTCCACATCGTGGTCGACCGCGAGTTCCTGCCTGGCACCCATGCGTTGATGGTTCCCAAAACGGCGGATGGCCGGGTGCTGTTCGGCGTTCCGTGGCTGGGCAAACTGATCCTGGGAACCACGGACACGCCTCGCGGCGATCTGGACCGTGAACCCAGGCCATTCGCCCAGGAGCTGGAGTTCATCCTGGATGAATCGGCTCGCTACCTGACCCGCGCTCCCGGGCGTGCCGACATCCGCAGCATGTGGGTCGGCCTGCGGCCCCTGGTGAAACCACAGCGCGAAAGCGGCCAGGACACCAAGGCGCTGAGCCGCGAACACACGGTGCTGGCCAGCGCCAGCGGGCTGGTGACAGTGACCGGCGGCAAGTGGACGACCTACCGGGCCATGGCCGAGGATGTGCTCGAACTGTGCTTCGACAAGGGTCTGTTGAAGAGGGTCGCAGCTGGAGTGACCACCCACTTAAGACTTGTCGGCGGTGACGGGCCGGCGGCCGGGCGACGCCCCATGAGCGAGCCCCAGGGCTGGCATTCGTATGGCAGCGAGCAAGGCGACGTCCGTTCCATGCCCGGCGCGCACAGGCTTCTTGGCGCCGGCCTCAGCGAGGCGATGGTGCGGTTTGCCGCGCGCCGCGAATACGCCCGCACTGTGGAAGATGTGCTGGCCCGGCGCTGGCGCACGCTGTTCCTGGACGCCCGGCTGGCGGGTTCGATGGCGGTGGCCGTGGGAGCCATCCTGGCGGAGGAAACCGGCGCGGACCCCCGGATTTCCGACTTTCAGGCGCTGGCCCAGCTGTACCTTTCGCTCCCCCATCCGGTAGGCAGTTGACAGCGCCTTGCCGATTTGCCATAATCGCGGGCTGCACTTTTCTTGGGTGCGGGAAAGCCGTCAAACGCCTTCAGGAATCTCGATAAATCTCGCAAGAGCTTTAAATCTGCCCAACGGAGGTGCCATGAACGATTTCAAGGCGCGGACGACGGGCCCAAGACTGATCCGCTGATGCTGACCGGGAAGCCCGGTCGAACCAGTGGGGACAAGTTGGGAATATTGAAAAATGATCCAGACAGAATCGCGGCTCGAAGTCGCCGATAACACCGGCGCCAAGTCCGTCCTTTGCATCAAGGTGCTGGGCGGCTCCAAGCGTCGCTACGCCAGCGTCGGCGACATTATCAAGGTCAGCATCAAGGAAG
>JANXVP010000028.1 GCA_025351615.1 Ramlibacter sp.
CGCAGAGCGAGTCGTGCGCAATCCGCAGGCTCTGCAGGACGTTGTCGAAAGTCACTGCGTCGACCGCCTCGCGCAAGGAGACATGAATGCTGACCAGCACCGTTCGCAATTCGTCGCTGGCCAGCATCATTCGCACCGGCAGATCGGCAATCGTGCGACCCAGGTGCGCCGCCGCTTCGGCCTGCAGCAGCTCGGTGTGGCCCGGAAAGGGAACGCCCGCAGCGGCCAAAGCCTCCTTGTGCAGCGGAGCAGTGACCAGGGCGGCCAGCTCCCCGCGCAGTGCGGCGCGCGCGGCCCAGGTCACGCAGTCCGCCGCGATCCTGCCAGCGGCAGCGCTCACCTGTCCAATCGGCGGCAAGGCTTGCCCGTGCACCACCTGCAGCAGCGGAACGCAACGCGGCGGCGCCTCCAACGCTTCGGCGGGCGCTGCGATGACCGCGACCGGCAGGCCAGCACCCGTGCCCTGAATGGCGGCGGCACCGCGGCGCAGGCAGGCACTGTCCCCTGCCACGAAGCAGCCGCGCATCAGCTCGGCATGGTCGCGGAACGCCCTGGCGATGATTTCCGGGCCGATGCCGGCCGGATCCCCGAGCGTGACGGCGATCGGCTTCATGCGGGGTTGTCGATGTCGATGAAGCGGTGCTCGATGCCGCACTGTGCGGCGACGTGCGCCGCCACCGCGAGCGCGCCATAACGCTCGGTCGCATGGTGGCCGCAGGCGAGGAACGCGACCCCGCATTCGCGCGCGTAATGCGCCTGAGGCTCGGAGATTTCGCCGGTGATGAAGACGTCAGCGCCGGCGGCGATCGCAGCTTCGAAATAGTCCTGCGCACCCCCGGTGCACCATGCAATCCTGCGGACCGGAGCGGCGTCGCTCCCCACCTGCACCACTGCCCGGCCCAGAACCTGCTGCAAGTGGGATGCGAGAACGCCGGCATTTGCGAACGCTGAGCCATCGTTGCGTTCCCCAAGAAAGCCCAGCGCCTGCTCGCCGAACCGCGCCGTCGCGCGCAGCCCGAGTTTCAATCCGAGCTGCGCATTGTTGCCCAGCTCCGGATGCGCATCGAGCGGAAGGTGATAGGCGAACAGGTTGATGCCGTGCGCCAGCAGCGGCGCCAGGCGCTGCTTCATCCAGCCCGTCACCCGGCCGTCCTGCCCGCCCCAGAACAGCCCGTGGTGAACGAAGATGGCATCGGCACCGGCGGCGATGGCCGCCTCGATCAAGGCCCGGCTGGCCGTGACCCCGGAAACGATACGCGTGACCGTTGCCTTACCTTCGACCTGCAGTCCGTTGGGGCCGAAATCCTTGAACCGCTCCGGCTGGAGCAGGCTGTCGAACGCGCTAAGAAGCTGTTGCTGGGTGGCCATGACGCGGTGCCGGAAAGGGCGCTGGAGGGAAGCTGGACTTTTTCAAGCGTTAAAACTGCCGCAATTGAACCACGCCCTTGCGGCGGCCCAGAATCGCTGCGGCCCGTCTACACTGCGGGATTACCCCGGACCATCCCATCATGCGTCGTTACTGGCTGGTTTTTTCGCAGGCTGTCACCGTCGTGCTGGCGGCCTATTTTGTCGTCGTGACGCTCAAGCCCGATTGGGTCGGCCGCGCATCGACCCTCGGTTCGACGGGAATCACCTTGCGCGAGGCACCGGCGCTGCCGGCGACGGTGTTGCCTGCGGGAAGTTTCCGGCTTGCAGCGCAGCGAGCGTCCGCGGCGGTTGTCAGCATCAACACCAGCAAGGCTCCCGAAAAGCACCAGCAGGCCAACGACCCGTGGTTCCGCTTCTTTTTCGGCGAGCAGGGCAGCGGCCAGCCGCAAGCCGGGCTTGGCAGCGGAGTGATCATCAGCGCCGACGGCTATATCCTGACCAACAACCACGTCGTCGAGGGCGCTGATGAAATCGAGGTGGTCCTCAATGACAGCCGGCGCGCAAGCGCCAAGGTGATCGGCACCGACCCTGAAAGCGATCTGGCAATTCTCAAGTTGGCGCTGGAGCGGCTCCCGGTGATCACCATTGGCAATTCGGACACGCTGCAGGTCGGCGACCAGGTGCTGGCGATCGGTAACCCGTTCGGCGTCGGCCAGACAGTGACCAGCGGCATCGTGTCGGCGCTCGGCCGCAACCAGCTGGGCATCAACACTTTCGAAACCTTCATCCAGACCGACGCCGCGATCAATCCGGGCAATTCGGGCGGCGCGCTGGTGGACGTGAATGGCAGCCTGATGGGAATCAATACAGCCATCTATTCGCGCACCGGCGGCAGCATGGGCATCGGTTTTGCCATTCCCGTATCCA
>JANXVP010000047.1 GCA_025351615.1 Ramlibacter sp.
TGTTGTCGCCGACCGAAAAGTGAGCCACTTTTAAGGGGTATGCCGATCCAAAACTGAGCCAGGTGTTTCACCTACCCTGCTGTTTTTTTGTGCAGCGGGGTTCGAGGAGTGATCACCATGGACATGATTGGAAGAATCCGGCGTCTGCACAGCCGGGGCAAGAAGTCGGAGCGGGAGATTGCCAAGCTGACGGGGTTGTCGCGCAACACGGTAGCCAAGTGGCTGCACGGGGCGATCGAGACGGCGCCGAAGTACCGACGAAGCGAGGCGACGACCAGGCTCGGGGCGTTCCACGAGACGTTGACGCTGGCGTTGAAGGCCGATGCCCATCGGCCCGCGCATGCCAGGCGGACGGCGAAGGCTTTGTTCAGCCAGATCAAGGCGGCGGGCTACGACGGCTGCTACTCGCGCGTGACGGACTTCATCCGGCAGTGGCGTGCCAGCCAGGGCAGTTCAGGCGCGAAGAACGCGTTCGTGCCGCTGACGTTCGCACTCGGGGAGGCGTTCCAGTTCGACTGGAGCGAGGAAGGCCTGGTGGTGGGCGGCATCTACTACCGGCTGCAGGTGTCGCACATGAAGCTGTGTGCCTCGCGGGCGTTCTGGCTGGTGGCCTATCCCAGCCAGGGCCACGAGATGCTGTTCGACGCGCACACGCGCAGCTTCGCCGCGCTGGGCGGCATTGCCAGGCGCGGCATCTACGACAACATGAAGACGGCCGTCGACAAGGTTCGCAAGGGCAAGGGGCGCATCGTCAATGCGCGCTTTGCGGTGATGTGCGCGCATTACCTGTTCGACCCTGACTTCTGCAACGTGGCGTCCGGCTGGGAGAAGGGCGTCGTCGAGAAGAACGTGCAGGACAGCAGGCGCCGCATCTGGATCGAGGCGGGCAAGCAGCGGTTCGGCTCGTTTGCCGAACTCAATGCCTGGTTGGGAGCGCGCTGTCGGGCGCTGTGGGAGGAAGTGCGCCACCCCGAGCACCATCAGTTCAGCGTCGCCGAGATGCTCGAACACGAGCGCGCCGAGTTGATGCCGATGACCGCGCCGTTTGACGGCTACGTCGAGAATCCGGCGCGCGTTGCGAGCACGTGCCTGGTGGCGGTGGCGCGCAACCGCTACTCGGTGCCGTGCGAGCTGGCCGGCCAGATGGTCAGCACGCGGCTGTATCCGGGGGAGATCGTGGTGGTGGCGGGCGACGCGGTCGTCGCCCGCCACGAGCGTCTGACTTCCAAGGCGATGACGCGCTATGACTGGCAGCACTACGTGCCGCTGATCCAGAGGAAGCCTGGTGCACTGCGCAACGGCGCCCCGTTCCAGGATCTGCCGGCGCCGCTGCAGACGCTCAGGCGTTCGTTGCTGCGCAACCCCGGCGGCGACCGCGCCATGGCGCAGGTGCTCGCGCTGGTGCCGTCCGCGGGCCTGGAGGCAGTGCTGGTCGCCGTGGAGTTGGCGCTTGAAGGGGCGCCGCCGTCCGGTCGGGTCAGCACCGAACACGTGCTCAACGTGCTGGGGCGATTGAACGCCGCGCCGGCCCCGCAGAACGCGGCCACGACGCTGCAGGTTGCAACCCCACCGCTAGCCAACACGGCCCGCTATGACACCCTGCGTGCCACCGACGACGCCGAGGAGGTCGACCATGCGTGACGTGATGCTCGATCTCAAGCAGCTTCGTCTGCACGGCATGGCCGGGGCGTGGGCCGACCTGGCACAGCAAGGCAGCGACGCTGGCCTGGACAGCGCACGCTGGCTCGTCGAGCATCTGCTGCAGGCGGAAGCGGTGGACCGCGGCATGCGCTCGGTCAAGCACCAGATGCACGTGGCCAAGTTCCCGGTCCATCGCGACCTGGCCGGCTTCGACTTCGAGGCCTCGCCGGTCGATCGAAAGCTGGTGCTGAAGCTGGCCGACATGGAGTTCATCGACCAGACGCACAACGTCGTCTTGGTCGGCGGACCCGGCACCGGCAAGACGCACTTGGCGAGCGCGTTGGGCGTGTCGGGCGTGACCAAGCACGGCAGGCGTGTGCGCTTCCATTCGACGGTCGATCTCGTCAATGCGTTGGAGCGGGAGAAGGCGCAAGGTCGCGCCGGCCGCATCGCCGACAGCTTGCTGAGGATGGACTTGGTGATCCTCGACGAGCTGGGCTACCTGCCGTTCAGCCAGGCAGGCGGCGCCTTGCTGTTCCACCTGCTCAGTCGTCTGTACGAGCACACCAGCGTGATGATCACGACCAACCTGGACTTCGCCGAGTGGTGCAGTGTGTTCGGCGACGCGAAGATGACGACCGCCTTGCTCGATCGGCTCACCCACCACTGCCACATCGTGGAGACCGGCAACGAGAGCCATCGCTTCCTGCATAGCAGCGCGGCGGCCAAGAAGCGCATCAAGGCGAGAGAGCAATCGCGCAAGGGCGCAAAACCAGAGCACTCAGCCTCGCCGGCCTCCACTGCCTGAGTGCCTCTCACGCGGGCCGGCCGCTACGGGCTTTGCCCTGCGCGGCCCCTTCATCGAGACCCAAAAGGAAATCACCAAACAGCCAAAGCTCTACACTTATCCACAGACGCTCGTCCTGCGGACGGCGTCCAGCCCTGGCTCAAATTTGGTTCGGCACGGTGGCTCAGAATTCGGTCGGCGCCAACA
>JANXVP010000072.1 GCA_025351615.1 Ramlibacter sp.
GAAAGTGCTCAAAGGGGTCGCACCGGCCAAGGAAGCAGCCCGGTGCGCCAAGGCGGCACAGCCAGCATGACAGGCAAGAGCCCGCGCAAGAAGGTCGATGCGCTGTATTGGCAGGGCCGGTTGCGCGCGGCGCAGGCGTACCTCGAAGCCGCGCAGCAGACGCATCTGCTTGCGGAGGTGGGCCAGAACTGCAATCCCGTTATCAGCCAGATTGTGTTGTCCGCCATTGCGTTCGGCGACAGCCTCACGGCCAAGCGCGCGCAGGTCGTTAACCAGCAGGACCATGCCCAGGCGCCACGTCTTCTGCGCGACGTGCTCGGCAATCTCCTACCCGATGGCCAGGAGCGTCGCTACCGACGCATCCTGAGTTGTCCTGGTCAAGTAATTTCGCACGCGCCGATAGGTTGTTTGATTGCCGATTCATGCTCGAAGGCATTGGGTGGCAAGTTGCCCAGTTTGGAGTGCAGCCGCGCGCTGTTGTAGAAGCTGACGATGTAGTCAGCTATGTCGGTGCTGGCCTCGGCATGATTGGCATAGTCGCGCTGCCAGACGCGTTCCATCTTCAGGTTCAGGAAGAAGCGCTCCATCACGGCGTTGTCCCAGCAATTGCCTTTGCGGCTCATGCTGCCGACGAAGCGGTGCTTGGTCAGCAAGGCCTGATGCGCATCGCTGGCGTACTGGCTGCCGCGATCCGAATGCACGATCAATCCTGGAGCCGGTTGGCGCTGCGCGATGGCCAGTTGCAGTGCCCGGCACACCAGCGTGGCTTGCATGTCCGGCGCCATCGCCCAGCCCACCACCTTGCGAGCGTACAAGTCCAGCACGACCGCCAGATACAGCCAGCTGCTGCGCGTTCGGATGTAAGTGATGTCGGCCACCCACGCCTGGTTGGGCCGCGTCGGGTTGAACTGCCTGTCCAGCACATTGGGCGAAATCGGCAGCGCATGTTTGCTGTCGGTCGTGTGCACGAACTTGCGCTTCCACACTGAGCGCAAGCCGTGCTGACGCATCAAACGGCGCACGCGATAGATGCCGATCACCACACCCCGCGACTCCACTGCCGTGCGCAAACGGCGGCTACCGTAGGCGCCACCGCTGGCGGCAAACGCGGCTTTCAATTGCACGCTGGCTTCGCACACCACGGGCTGGACTCGGCTCCGGCGGCAGGCCGCGTAATAGCCCGAGCGGCTGACCTCCAACACGCGGCACGTCTGCTCCACCGGCACGGCCTTCTCTCGCAGTTGCCGCACGAGCTCGAAGCTCATCGCAGTTCCCGGGCAAAGAAGGCCGACGCTTTTTTTAAGATCTCGACGTCGCCTCGCAGTTGCTTGTTCTCGGCCTCGAGCTGGCGGATACGCTGATGCTCGGCGGTCAACGGCTTGCCAATACCAGGCTGTCCGATCTGCTCAGCATCGACCTGCGCAAGCCAGCGTCTCACGGCCGTCTCGCCCAGCCTCATGTCCCGGCAGACCTCGCCAACGCTCAGCCCTTGCGTCCGGATCATTTCAACGACTTGCAGCTTCAAGCTCGCGTCGAAGACTCTTCGTTTCGATTTCGTCACGTTTGTTGTCCAGGTGATCTCCACCTATCTGTGTGTGCGAATTCATTAGATCAGGACAACTGGCTGGCACCGATCACACCCACGGCGCGGGCGGCCTGACTAGAATTTCGCCATGGAACAAAAGGATGCTTTCAAGGACACCTTCATCAGCTGGCGCCGGTCCTACCAGCGGCTGCGGATCCTGGAGCGCAACCTGGTGAGCGAAGCGCGATCCGGCAAGGATGCGGTCAAAATCGCGGCGATGCACGCGAAGGTCGAAGCAATGCGCGCGGCAACCAGCGCCTTGTTCCAGCTGGCCCAGACCGCCAGCATGGCGCACCAGATCCAGAGCCTGCGCAGCGGCGAAGTCAGCGTCTGGTGAACGGGCGCCGCTGCGAACGCTGGCTACCGCAGCACCGCGCGCTCCTGCGCTGCTGGAGAGTGGCCTGAACTGCGGACCACACGGGTCACTCGGGCGTGGGCAGTCGCAACGGAAAAAGCGGCGCAAAAGATGGCCAGCAGGGCACGGTTCATTGGTGGTCTCCTTGGATCGACTGCCTACGATGGCCTACGACGGCCCGCGCCACGGCATCATGACGCCGGCCGCCAGCCGCAACAGCATCACCGACACATAGCCCAGCACGCTGATGGTCACGATCGCCACGTACATCGGCGCGACGTCGAACAATTGCCAGCTCGACCAGATGATGCTGCCCAGACCGCTCTTGGCGCCCACGAATTCGGCCGCGATCAGCACAATGTAGGCGATTCCCATGGCGATCTCCAGGCCGGTGAAGATGTGGGGCATCGATGCCGGCAACGCGACCGTCCGCACCAGTTGCAAAAAGCTCGCGCCGCAGTCGCGCCCGACATCCAGGATCACCGGCCTGATCGCCAGCACGCCGGCGATCAGGTTGATGGCGACGACGTAGAAGATCGCGATCGCCAGCAGCAGGATGATCGGCGCTTCACCCAGCCCGACAATCAACACCAGCAGCGGATACACCGCCAGTTTGGGAACCGGGTAGGTCACGATCAGCCAGGGCTCGAACAGGGCGCGCGACCAGGACGACAGGCCAAGCCACAGGCCGACCGCGACGCCCAGCAGCGCGCCGCTGACATAGCCGATGGCCAGGCGGCGCAGGCTGCTCAGCACGGCCGCAGCCAGCGACCCGTCCTGCACCATCAGGCGCGCCGACCAGACGACCTCGCTCGGGGGCGGGAAGAAGCGCCGGTCCAGCAGTCCGAAGCGGGACAGCGCCTCCCAGAGCAGCAGCAGCAGGAAAGGCGAGGCCAGCCGTAGCGCCCTCTGCCAGCGCAGCCTGGACTCCCCGTGCTGTTTGAGCTGCCCGCGTCGCACCGGGATCGTCATGGAGAGCTTGCTGGCTCGGTGGCGATGTCGCCCTGCAACAGATCCCAGAGCTGCTGGTAGAGCTCGCCGTAGCGCGAATTGCTGCGCAACGCGATCACATTGCGCGGGCGTGGGATGCCCACCGTGATCACGGCCTTCACCCGGCCGGGCCGCGCGCCGAGCACGACAATGCGGTCGGACAGGGTGATGGCCTCGTCGAGATTGTGGGTGACGAACACAACCGTGCGCCGGTGTTCGTTCCACAGGCGCAGGATTTCACCCTGCAGCACCAGCCGGGTTTGCTCGTCCAGGGCACCGAAGGGTTCGTCCATCAGCAGCACCTCCGGCTCGTTGGCGAACGCGCGGGCGACACTCACGCGCTGCCGCATGCCGCCCGACAGCTGCGCCGGATAAGCACGCCGGAAAGCCGACAGCCCGACTTTTTCGATGAAGTGGCTGACGATCTCATCGCGCCGCGCCTGGGGGACCTTGCGGATCTTCAGGCCGTAGCCGATGTTTTCTTCGGCGGTGAGCCAGGGGAAGACCGATTCGTCCTGGAACACCGTGGACGTGACGAGCCCGCTCTCCGATGGCGTCGACGCGATGTCGACGCAGCCTTGGTCGGCCTGCTCAAAGCCGCCGATGATGCGCAGCAGCGTGGTCTTGCCGCAGCCACTGGCGCCGATGACGCAGACGAATTCGCCGTCCGCGATGTCAAAGTCGATGTCCTGCAGCGCCTCGACTTTCTGGCCGCCGCGCAGGG
>JANXVP010000082.1 GCA_025351615.1 Ramlibacter sp.
CTTGGGACGAAGCGGCCCGGTCCGGCGCCAACGACCCTGGCGTACGGTCGGTCCGGCAGATCTACAACCACTACAAGCATTTCGGTATCCGTACCGAAATCATGGGCGCGAGTTTTCGCAACACCGGGCAGGTGTTGGCCCTGTCCGGCTGCGACCTGCTGACCATCAGCCCGGAACTGCTGGCGCAGCTGTCCGTCAGCGAGACTCCGGTCATGCGGGCGCTCGACCCCGCGCAAGCGAAGGATCTCCAGCTTGAACCGGTCAATTACGACGAAGCGGCGTTCCGCTATGCCTTGAACGAAGATGCGATGGCCACTGACAAGCTGGCGGAAGGCATCCGTGCCTTTGCCGCTGATGCCATCAAGCTGGAACACCTGATGAAGGCCGCTTGAAGATGGCTGCCCGGCTGCGTTGCGACGAGGCGCCCGCATGGGTGGGCCTGCAAGAACACTGGGACATCAACGGCAGGGCGTTCGATTTGCGTTGCGCTTTTGCAGCCGACCCAAATCGGTTCGCCACCTTCAGCCAGCAGGCGCCGCAAGTCTTTGCCGACCTGTCGAAAAATCGCATCGACCTCGCCGTGCAGGCGCTGCTGTTGCGGCTCGCCCGCGAATGCGGGCTGGAGGCGCACCGCGATGCCATGTTCGCGGGTGAGCCGATCAATACGACGGAAAACCGCGCCGTGAAGCATTGGCTGTTGCGCAGCCCGCGCGGTGCCTCCGCCGACCCCGATGCAAAACTGGTTCACTCCACGCTCGACGCCATGCTGGACTACGCCGAGCGCATCCGCGCCGATGCGGCGATCACCGATGTCGTGAACATCGGAATCGGTGGCTCGGACCTCGGTCCGCAGATGGCCGTCACCGCGCTGCACGACTTCGTGTCGCCGGGCAAGCGCTTCCACTTCGTGTCGAATGTCGACGGCCACGAACTGGCCGCTGTGTTGACGCAGGTGCAGCCCGCAAGCACGCTGTTCCTCATTGCCTCCAAGACCTTCACGACGCTTGAAACAATGACCAACGCCCGGTCCGCCCGCGGCTGGTTCGAAGCGCAGGGCGGCAGCAACATTGCGCGACATTTCGCGGCGTTGACGACCAACGTCGCCGAGGCTGGCAAATTCGGAATCGAAACGACTTTCGGTTTCTGGGACTGGGTGGGCGGTCGCTATTCGATGTGGTCCGCGATCGGACTGCCGATCGCGATCGCAATCGGCGCCGCAGGGTTCCGGCAGTTGTTGTCCGGCGCGCACGAGATGGATCTGCACTTTGCCGGTGCTGCGCTCGAAGGCAACCTGCCCGCCAGGCTTGGCCTGCTCGATGTGTGGAACCGCAATTTTCTCGGCTTCACCAGCCGCAGCATCGCGCCATACCACAGCGCGTTGCGGCGGCTGCCGGCTTACCTGCAACAACTCGAGATGGAGAGCAACGGCAAACGGGTCGACCTGCAAGGCAGGCCCCTGGCCTTTGGCACCGCGCCCGTGCTGTGGGGCGAGCCGGGGACCAATGGCCAGCACGCCTACTTCCAGATGTTGCACCAGGGCACGGACGTGGTGCCGGTGGAGTTCATCGCAGCGAAGCGCGCATCGCACACCTTGGCCGGGCATCACCGCTTGCTGCTGGCGAATGCCCTCGCGCAAGCCCAAGCGTTGATGCAGGGACGTCCGGATGCAGGCGGTCACCGTGACTTTCCGGGCAACCGGCCGAGCACCTTTCTGCTGCTGGACCAATTGACACCTGCCAGCCTCGGCGCGCTGGTGGCGCTGCACGAACACCGGGTGTTTGTCAGCGGCTCCCTGTGGGGCATCAACAGCTTCGACCAATGGGGCGTGGAACTGGGAAAAGTCCTGGCGGCGGACATCGCAGGCCGGCTTATCAGCGGGGACCTGGCCGGCCTGGATGGATCGACAGCCGGCCTGGTGCGCGGGCTGCACCCGTCGCACTGAGGCGCTTAATCCAGGCCTGGGTGCACGTCTCCCCGCTATCGCTGGCGCTCGCTTCTGGATAGCATGATTGCGGGTGCTTTGCCCGGACACGAGGAGCAAGAGGAATGGAAGATATCCAAAAAGCGGTCAGGACATGCCTGGCCAAGTACGCGGATTTCAGCGGTCGCGCGGCCCGTCCGGAGTTCTGGTGGTTCGTCCTGGCCCAGTTCGTCGTGGGACTGGTGTTGAACATGGTGCTGCCTGTGCTCGGGATGCTATTTTCGCTCGCGTTGCTGATCCCATCGCTGGCAGCAGGTTCGCGCCGCCTGCACGACACCGGCAGAAGTGGCTGGCTTCAGCCGCTGGCGCTGATTCCGGTCGTCGGCTGGATCCTCCTGATCTACTGGACAGCACAGCCGGGTGCGGTGGGCGCGAACCAGTTCGGTGCCGCGCCAGAGCCGCTGGCGATGACGACTGCTGTCGCGCCCGGCCAGCAGTAGGCAGCGCGACACAAGAAAAAGGCCGCTCGAAAGCGGCCTTTTTCTTGGACCCCGCGAGAACGCGGAGCCGTCGGCACGAGGTGCCGGACTTACATGTCCATGCCGCCCATTCCACCCATACCGCCGCCCATGCCACCGCCCATGCCGCCGGCCGCTTCTTCCTTCGGCGCTTCGGCGACCATGGCTTCGGTCGTCAGCATCAGGGATGCAACCGATGCTGCGTTCTGCAATGCAGTGCGCGTCACCTTGGTCGGGTCCAGGATGCCCATTTCGATCATGTCACCGTAGGTGTCGTTGGCGGCGTTGAAGCCGTAGTTGCCCTTGCCCGCGAGCACAGCGGCCACAACGACGGAGGCTTCGCCGCCAGAGTTGTAGACGATTTCGCGTAGCGGGGATTCGATGGCCTTGAGCACCAGCTTGATGCCGGCTTCCTGATCGGCGTTGTCGCCCTTGATCTTGCCCGCCGCCTGCTTTGCCCGCAGGTAAGCCACGCCGCCGCCGGCGACAATGCCTTCTTCGACCGCAGCGCGGGTGGCGTGCAGTGCGTCTTCGACGCGGGCCTTCTTTTCCTTCATCTCGACTTCGGTGGCTGCGCCGACCTTGATCACGGCAACACCGCCGGCCAGCTTGGCCACGCGCTCTTGCAGCTTTTCACGGTCGTAGTCGCTGGTCGCTTCCTCGATCTGGACGCGGACCTGCTTGACGCGGGCCTCGATGTCGCCGGCAGCGCCGCCGCCGTCGATGATGGTGGTGTTTTCCTTGCCCACTTCGATGCGCTTGGCTTGGCCCAGGTCGGCCAGCGTGACCTTCTCGAGCGTCAGGCCGACTTCTTCAGCGATGACCTTGCCGCCGGTCAGGATGGCGATGTCTTCCAGCATGGCCTTGCGGCGGTCGCCGAAGCCCGGCGCCTTGACGGCGACGACCTTCAGGATGCCGCGGATGGTGTTGACCACCAGCGTGGCCAGCGCTTCGCCTTCGACTTCTTCCGCGATCACCAGCAGCGGGCGGCCCGACTTGGCGACCTGCTCCAGCACGGGCAGCAGGTCACGGATGTTGCTGATCTTCTTGTCGTACAGCAGCACGAACGGGTTTTCCAGCAGCGCCGATTGCTTCTCGGGGTTGTTGATGAAGTAGGGCGACAGGTAGCCGCGGTCGAACTGCATGCCTTCGACGACGTCGAGTTCGCTGTCCAGCGACTTGCCGTCTTCCACGGTGATCACGCCTTCCTTGCCGACCTTGTCCATCGCGTCAGCGATGATCTTGCCGATGGCTTCGTCGCTGTTGGCCGAGATGGAGCCGACTTGCGCGATTTCCTTGGAGGTGGTGGTGGCCTTGGATGCCTTCTTCAGCTCGGCAACCAGGGCCGTGACGGCTTTGTCGATGCCGCGCTTCAGGTCCATCGGGTTCATGCCGGCGGCCACGTACTTCATGCCTTCGCGGATGATGGCCTGTGCCAGCACGGTCGCGGTGGTGGTGCCGTCGCCGGCGATGTCGCTGGTCTTGGAAGCGACTTCCTTGACCATCTGCGCGCCCATGTTCTGAAGCTTGTCCTTCAGTTCGATTTCCTTGGCCACGGACACGCCGTCCTTGGTCACGGTGGGGGCGCCGAAGGAGCGCTCCAGAACCACGTTGCGGCCTTTCGGGCCCAGGGTCACTTTGACTGCGTTGGCCAGGATGTTCACACCCTCGACCATGCGCGCGCGGGCTTCACCGCCGAAGACTACGTCTTTTGCTGCCATGTTGGTTACTCCAGAAATTCAGTTGATCGGTAAAAAATGGATTTGTCGTGGCCGCTGCGCTGGGCGCTCAACGCACCCGCCGGCTGCCCCGCAAAATCACTTCAGGTTGACGACCGCGAACAGGTCTTCTTCCTTCATGACAAGCAACTCGTCGCCATCGACCTTGACGGTCTGGCCGCTGTACTTGCCGAACAGGACGCGGTCGCCGACCTTGACGCCCACGGCGCTGATCTCGCCCTTGTCGTTCTTCTTGCCCGGGCCGACAGCGAGCACTTCACCCTGGTCGGGCTTTTCGGCGGCGTTGTCCGGAATCACGATGCCGGACGCGGTCTTGGTTTCGCTGTCGATACGCTTGACGATCACGCGATCGTGCAGAGGACGAAGTTTCATTGCATCTCCTTGAACTAAAACTGGATGGATGTTGAGACGCCAAAGAAGTTAGCGCTCAGTCGCAATGGAGAGAGGTTGTTAGCACTCAACTCCAGCGAGTGCTAATCATAAGCACTTTTCAGCCAGTTTCAACCGCTTGCTGCCAAAAAATTCTGGGTGGGAAGAAGCACTGGTGTGGGGAACCCTACCATTCCTTAGTTTATGGCGTGAGCGCTCACTATTCTTGCAGCCATGGGAAAACGACTCTTCCCGGCGTGCTGCAGAACTGGGTTCCAGCTCTACAATTGCGCCTCATGTCCACGCCGCGCCTGAAGCCCAGCGTCACCGACCTTCGCGCACAGATCGATTTGCTCGCACTGATCACCAACGAGCAGTGGCTGTCGGGCCTCAGCGACCGCAAGAAGCGCGAGCTCGAATTCCACGACCGCGACCGCAACCGCGTGGCGGAAGAGTCGCTGTCGCAGGACGATTTCGAAAAGTACTACTCCAACAAAAAGTACTACAGCACGGTGCGCGCGTCCACAGGCTACACCGATGCCTGGCTGGCCCGTCACGTTCCCGGCAAGGTGTTCCTCGATTTCGCCTGCGGCAACGGCATGCAGGCGGTCAAGGCCGCACAGCTCGGCGCAGCACTCTCCATCGGCTTCGACATCAGCGCGGTCTCGGTGCAGAACGCGCGCGCCGACGCGGCCGCCGGCGGCCTCGCCAATGTGGTGTTCTTCCAGGCCGACGCGGAGAACACCAAGTTGCCGGACCACAGCGTCGACGTGGTCCTTTGCTCCGGGATGCTGCACCACCTCGATCTGAGTTACGCCATGCCGGAACTCAGGCGGATCCTGGCGCCGGGCGGCCGCATCCTGGCGGTCGAGGCCCTGGCTTACAACCCATTCATCAAGCTCTATCGCAGGCTGACGCCGGCCATGCGGACCGACTGGGAGAAGTCGCACATCCTGAACCTGGACGACGTGGCGTTCGCGCGGCGCTTCTTCAATCTGGGGGAGTTGCGTTTCTGGCACTTGACCAGCTACGCTGCGGCATTCGCGCCGCGCCTGCTGGGCCTGTTCGACGCAGTCGACCGGCTGCTGGTGCGGGTGCCGTGGGTCCAGCGCATGGCGTGGATCTTCACCTTCGAGCTGCTGGCGCGCGAAGACAGCTGAATCAGGGCGGCGCAATGTGCGCTTCGTTGACCCGCAGCCACGACTCCAGCGTGAGGGCGGCGAGCACTTCCTTGTACGAAGCGCCAGAGACGCTAGCGAGCAGGCGCCGGTACGCGTTCTCCAGCGCCCGGGCCGAAACGAACCCGTGTTCGACGCACAGCATCGTGCCGCCCAGCCAACGCTCCATGTGCGGAACGAAAACCGTGCGCAGCCACTTCGCTTCGGGGATGTTGAAACCCTTCTTGTCGCGCCGCCAGGTGACGGAGACCGGCAGATGCTTTCGCATCGCCTCCCGCAGGATCCATTTAGGCCAGCCATCCTGGAACTTCTGGCCCGGCGGCACCCTGGCGAGAAACTCGACGATCCGGTAATCAACGAATGGATGCCGGGTCTCGCGGCTGAGCGACATCGACATCGCGTCTTCCGAGTGCAGCAGCAGCGGCAGCGAAAGCGAATGGACGTCGCGCCATTCCCGGCAGGCATAGCTGCCGCCCGAGTAGGTTTCGCAAAGCTGCGCCTGCGCCAGCCGGGGGCCGAGGATGGACGCGGTGCGCGCGCGCCGCCAGGGCAGGTAGCGCTTGGCTTCCGCCCACCGGAATTCGCTCCAGACCGTGCCGCGCGCGAAGCATTTCCAGGCTTGGCTAATGCCCTCGCCGTAGTGCCGGCCCCGCATCAATTCGAGCAGGTGGAAATAGAAGAACTTGTTGTAGCCGCCCAGTTGCTCGTCCGCGCCCTGGCCAGACAGCAGCACCGTGATGCCCTGGTCGCGGGCCGCCTGCATCAGGCGCTGCTGCGCCACCATCGCGAGCCCCGGCAGCGGCGCGTCGTTGAAGTGGCTGGCCTCGTCCAGGTCTGACAGGATGGACAGAGGATCCTCGTCAATGTGGATCATGATCGGTTTGACGCCGCAGTGCCGCGCCATCTGCTTGACCCAGTATTCCTCGCTGCTCGCGGGATCCTGGCTGATCATCGACAGCACCTGGAGCGGCAGCTGCTGCGCGTGCGCCGCGGCCAGGATGGACGAGCTGTCGAGGCCGCCGGAAAGCAGCAGCCCGCACGGCACGTCGCTGCGCATGCGCAGCCGCACCGCGTCCTGCAGCAGGGCGCACAGTTCCTGCGGGTCCGCCGCGGCCACCAGCGGCTCGCCTCTTTCGAACGGATGCTGCCAGAACGGCTGGAATCGCGGCACCAGCCGCTGCGGGTCGCCGGCGCCGAGGTCAATGCGCGCGAAGCTGCCGGCGGGTGCAGCCTCGATGCCGCGGAACATGGTCTGCGTATCGGTGTTCGCGAGCGACTGCGCCAAGTGCCGCGCGACCACGTTCTCGTTCACCTCGTAGCGGCGGCCC
>JANXVP010000088.1 GCA_025351615.1 Ramlibacter sp.
CCCCCTCAGCCGAGATGCAAACCGGCGGACACCCGCAGGCGGCAAAGGCCTGTTTCCAATCCTTTCTTTCCTCTGGAGGTTTCCATGAAATTCCGTCTCCATCCCCTCGCCTACGCAACCCACGCCGCGCTGACCCTGACACTTGCCGCCTGCGGCGGCGGAGGGGGCGACGCGCCGCCGGTCAGCGAGAACAACGGTCAGGCCGTCGTCACGCCACCCACTCCCGTTGTTGTGCCTCCACCCCCCGTCCTGGTCACGCTCACCGGATCGGTCATGGGCAACCAGGCCATCCGCAACGCCGTGGTGTGCATGGACCTGAACGCCAACTCGGCCTGCGATGCCGATGAACCCGTCTCCGCCCGGACCGGCGTCGACGGTGCCTACAGCATCACGTATGACTCGGCCAAGATCACGCCGGCGCAAGCAACCGCAGCGGCATTGATCGCGCCGATGGTTCCGGGCGCGGCAACCGAGGCCGGCACCACGATCGATGCTGCCGAGCCCGGCGTCGGCAATGCTGCCAAGCCCTACGTAATGCGCCAGGTGCCCGGCAAGGCGGGCCAGATCAACCCGCTGACCACGCTGGTCGCCTCCGGCATTGCCGATGGCATGACCGAGGCCGCGGCGCGCGCCAACGTCTCGACGCAATTGAACCTGCCACCGGCGGAAATCGACGACTACCAGTCCGACGCGGCGAGCAACGATGCCAATGTGCAGGACAACGCCCGTTGGATGGCGCAGGCGGTCAGGGCCGCGCTGGAGCAAGGCGTCACGGTGCGGGTCGGGGACCAGTCGGCAGCGCTGGAGGCAGCCGCCGGCGATCTGGCCACCTTCCGCTACACCGATTCCGACAATTACTTCGTCCGCAGTTTCCGCCGTCTGGCCAAGGCAGCCGGCTTATCCGCAGTACAGAACCTCGACGTGCGCAGCGGCAAGACGGTCGGCAGCGCCACAGCCGACTCGGCGCTTTACAACTCCGCTTACCTGACCGACAAGGGCTGGATTCGCTGCGACGGCCCCTGGGACAGTACGGCCGGCACACCGAGCCGCAGCAACTACTGTGGCGGCTCAGAATCCGTCGGCTTCACTGTGCCGACCAGCGTCGCCGGCAAGACGATGACGGCCGTGGTCACGGAGATGCAGGCGGAGCCCGCCAGCAACGTGATCAATAACGGCTTGTCGGTGGCCAACCTCGTCACCGCACTCGGCACCGCCGTTTTCCCGGAGGGCAGCAACATCAACACGCGGGTCAGCCTGCAACTGGCGCCCAGCATCATGATCAGCAGCCTGAGTACCGACGGCCGGCCCCAGAACGAGGCGCAAACGCTGGAGCAATTGATCGCTGCCAAGCCGGCCAGCGCCGTGGCCCTGCCCAACCCCACCGGCAGTCTGGGGCTGGGCCTGGGCAGCGGAAACCTCAGGAACCTGCGGGTGGCCTTTACTGGAACCACCAATGCCACGTCGGGCACGGTGCAGTTCTACGAGTGCGACCTGGACAGCGCGCAGAGCGTCGCATCCAACTGCGCGGCCACAGTCGCGGGGACCTATACCATTGGCACCGCGCGCGGCGCAAGGGTGATGCGCTTCACCGGAAACCCCCCCACAGTGATGAGCAACGCCCGGGTGTATGCCGAGGTTCAGAACGCACCGACGGTGGCCGCGGGCAACTGGATCTATCAGGCGCGCGAAAGCAAAATGGACTCGAAGTCCGCGATCAGCACGCAGAAGCGCCTGAGCGCCACGGCATGGGCCGCCATGGAAACCGCACTGAGCCTGGGCGGAGGCAAGAAGTAAACGCGCCAGTGCGGGCCTCAGCGCCGCGCTATCGACGCGTGGGGGCCCAAGCAACTCAGGCGTGCTTCGCCCGCTCGTACAGGGGCATCACGTTGGACAGGTTCTTCTGCAAGTCGGTGATTCGGGTGGTGCCCGATGGATGGGTGGACATCCACTGTGGCGGCGAACCCTTGCTGGCCTGGGCCATCTTCTTCCACAGCGTGATCGCGGCACGCGGGTCGTAGCCGGCCCGCGCCGCGAGCTCCATACCGACCAGATCGGCCTCGGACTCATCGGAGCGGCTGAACTTCAGTGACATGAGCTGCGCACCGTAACCGGTCAGCGCCTGCCCAACCTGCCCCAGCCCGAGGACCTGAACCAGCACATTGGCGCCGACGTTGGTCAGCGTGCCCTTGGCCATCCGCTCGCGTGCATGTTCGCGCAGCGCGTGCGCCATTTCGTGGCCCATCACCATTGCAACCTCGTCGTCGGTGAGCTTGAGCTGGTCCAGGATGCCGGAAAAAATGGCGATCTTCCCGCCGGGCATGCAGAAGGCGTTGACCTGGTTGGATCCGATCAGGTTGACTTCCCACTTCCAGTTGACGGCGCGAGAATTCCACTGCGGCGCCTGCGCAATCAGGCGCTGCGCCACGGCGCGGATGCGTTGCAGCTGCGGATGGTCCGGTTGCGCCAGGGCTCGTTTGGATGCCGCCTGCTGCAGGATGTCGTTGTATTGCTGCGCGGCGGCGTTTTCGACCTCCGCGGCTGGAACCAGGCTGGCCAGCCTGGACGACTTTCCGACCGCCACGCCTTCGTGCTGGGCCCATGCCCCCGTCGCAGGCACGCCGACCAACACCGCACACAGGGCCAGCCGTGTCCACAGCCGCGCGCCAGCCGGTTTCGAATTCTTCATCGCATCTCCACAGGGGAAAGGTCCAACATCCTCTTATTATTCCGGGATGCAAGAAGCCCCCCCTGTCAGTCAAGAGCGCAAGCCTTCGTGGGGCGCTACCCTGCGGGTCTACACCGAGCCGGCGACACTGAGAATGCTGTTCCTGGGCTTCTCCGCGGGCCTGCCTTTGCTGCTGGTGCTCGGGACCCTGAGCTTCCGCTTGCGGGAGGCGGGCATCGACCGCGCAACCATCGGCTTCCTCAGCTGGGTCGGGTTGGCGTACGCCTTCAAATGGGTCTGGGCGCCCCTGGTGGATCGCTGCCCAATACCTATCCTGTCGCGCGTGCTGGGCCAACGGCGCGCCTGGCTGATACTGGCCCAACTGGCCATCATGGGCGGCCTGGCCGGCATGGCGCTGGTCGATCCGCAGTCGGGCCTGCAGGCCATCATCTGGTGTGCCGTGGTGGTGGCCTTCGGCTCCGCGACCCAGGATATTGCGCTGGACGCTTTCCGCATCGAATCGGCACCGATCGACCGGCAGGCCGCCCTGGCCGCGACCTACCAGACCGGTTACCGCCTGGCCATGATCTGGGCCGGCGCCGGTGTGTTGTGGATCGCGGCGCGGTCAGAAGTCGCTGGCGCCGCCAGCTACCAGCACGGCGCATGGCGGACGGCCTATCTCACGATGGCCGCGTCGATGCTGGTGGGCATGTTCACCGTCCTGTTCACGCGCGAGCCCCGACCGCGCGATGCGCAGGCCGACCGCGCGATGCGCGGCGAAGTCGCGCAACGGCTGGCGCGCGACGGCCTGGCCTTCACCTGGCCACAGGCGCTGATCTTCGCCGGCCTGGTCGGCCTGATGACGGCCATGGTGCGCGCGCCGCTCGGCGCGATCGGCTTGCCGGAGGCCTGCCTGTACGTGATTCTGCTGGCGGTCGGCGCGGCGGGCTTGTGGCGGGGCCTTGGGGCTGCAGCGCCATTGCATGTCGCGGTGCCGCCCCGGATGGCGCCTGTCACGGCCTGGGTGCAGCTGGTGGTGATCGAGCCGTTCGCGGAGTTCCTGCAGCGCTATGGCTGGCATGCGGTGCTGATCCTGGCGCTGATCTCGGTCTACCGCATCAGCGACATCGTGATGGGCATCATGGCCAACCCGTTCTACGTCGACATGGGCTACACCAAAGACGAAGTCGCGGCAGTGACGAAAGTCTATGGCGTGCTGATGACGCTGGCCGGCGCCTTCATCGGTGGCGTGCTGTCGATGCGGGTGGGAGTGATGCGGGTGCTGATGCTCGGTGCCTTCCTGAGCGCCGCCAGCAATCTGCTCTTCGCCTGGCTCGGCACCCGCGGGCACGACGTCACGGCGCTGATCCTGATCGTGTCGGCCGACAACCTCTCCAGCGGGATCGCGTCGGCCGC
Source organism: Ramlibacter sp. (assembly GCA_025351615.1). Taxonomy (GTDB): domain Bacteria; phylum Pseudomonadota; class Gammaproteobacteria; order Burkholderiales; family Burkholderiaceae_C; genus Ramlibacter. The sequence continues at coordinate 4,082 of JANXVP010000088.1, forward strand.
GTTTGTGGCCTACCTGTCCAGCCTCACCAACATCGGCTATTCGGCCACCCAGTACGCCCTGTTCTCTTCGGTGATGCTGCTGCTGCCCAAATATCTCGCGGGGTTTTCAGGCCAGTACGTGGATGCCCATGGCTACGTCAATTTCTTCACCGCGACCGCGGTGCTCGGCCTGCCGGTGCTGGTGCTGGTCTGGCTGGCATCGCGCATCGGACCTGCGGTTGTCGCGCCGCCCGGCGCTGTTCCGGGCGCTGGCGCGACCTGAGCGGCCCGACCATTTACCTAACTTTACCGCCGCGACAGGCGCGCTTGCCGCGTGGTGCGGATGATGGCGGCTTCCCCACTCCCCGCTATTACCATCGTGGGCATGCAGCAACTCCTGATGATCGAAGACGACACCCGCCTCGCGCAGATGGTGGGCGAGTACCTGGAGCGCTCCGGTTTCGGCGTGACGCACGCGGTGGACGCGAGGGCTGGCATGGCCATGCTGCAGCAGCCTCCAGGCGGTGCGCCGGTTGACTTGCTGATCCTGGACCTGATGCTGCCTGACATGGACGGCCTTGAGGTCTGCCGCCGCGTTCGCGCGCTCTCCGGCGAAACCGGCAGGGTGCCGGTGCTGATGCTGACCGCCAAGGGCGACCCGATGGACCGCATCGTCGGCCTCGAGGTCGGTGCCGACGATTACCTGCCCAAGCCGTTCGAGCCGCGCGAGTTGCTGGCGCGCATCCGGGCCATCCTGCGCCGGCGCAGCGAGGGCACGGCGCCGGCGGTCAAGCTGCTGCGCTTCGGTTCGCTGGAGATCGATCGCGATGCGCGCACGGTCACCGTCGGCGGCCACGCCTGCGACCTCACGTCGTACCAGTTCGACCTGCTGATTGCGCTGGCCGAGCGCGCCGGCCGCGTGCTGACGCGCGACCAGATCATGGAAGCGGTCCGCGGCCGCGAACTCGAAGCCTTCGACCGCTCGATCGACGTGCACATGGGACGCATCCGGGCCGCGATCGAAGAGGACGCCAAGAACCCCAAGCGCATTCTCACCGTGCGGGGCGTCGGCTACGTCTTCGCCAAGCAGCAGGACTGACGCGGCTGCGTCGGCAGGTGCCCCGTGCGGTTTCCGATCTACCTGCGCATCTGGCTGGCCGTGGTGGTCGGCGTAGGCATTCTCACGGTGGCGTTCGGCTGGCTCTGGCGCTTCAATGCGGAACAGGCGCCGGCCCGCGAGATTGTGATCCGCAACGAATCCGGCGACGTGCTGGGACAAACCAGGCAGCGCCCGGTACGGGTGCCGGGTCAGGGCGTCGAGTTCCAGGTGGTGATGAACGACGGCGGCACCCTGGTGGTCCAGATCCCGCCGCGCCCGCGCCGCGAAGGCGAAGGCATTCCCCCGCGGCCGTGGGCGCGCGGACCCGAGGGCCTGCTCTGGATGCTCGCCATCGTCGCGCTGGCCGTGGCCATCGGCACCTATCCCATCATCCGGCGACTGACCCAGCGGCTGGAAGACCTGCGGCGCGGTGTGGAGCGCTGGGGCGAAGGCGACCTGAGCGTGCGGGTCAAGGAAACCGGATCGGATGAGGTGGCCTTCCTGGCGCGGCGCTTCAACCATGCCGCGGAGCGGGTCGAAACCCTGGTCAAGACGCACAAGTCGCTGCTTGCCAACGCGTCGCACGAGTTGCGGTCACCGCTGGCTCGCATCCGCATGGGACTGGAATTGATGGGCAGCGGAACAACGCCGACAGTCCGGGGCGAGATCTCGCGCAACATTGCAGAGCTGGACCAGCTGATCGACGAGATCCTGCTGTCGAGCCGGCTCGACGCGCGCGAGAGCGATATCGGGTCGATCGAGCAGGTCGACCTGACAGGGCTCGCGGCCGAAGAGTGCGCACGATCCGGCGCCGAGCTGGTGGAGGTAAACCAGGGCCGGGCCATCGTTGCCGACGGCGTGTCGCGCCTGTTGCGCCGCGCCATTCGCAACCTGCTGGAGAACGCGCGGCGCTACGGCAATGGCTTGGTGACGGTCGAGGTGAAGCGCGAAGGGTCCCAGGCCGTGGTTCGCGTCAGCGACCAGGGGCCCGGCGTGCCTCCGGCGGAACGCGAGCGGATTTTCGAGCCGTTCTACCGGCTCCAGGGCGTCAGTGAGCGGGACGGCGGCGTCGGCCTGGGGTTGGCACTGGTTCGCTCCATCGCCACGCGGCACAACGGCAGCGTCCGATGCGAAGGCAACAGCAATGGCGGCGCGACATTCGTCTTCAATCTCCCCTGTCACGAGGTGTAATTCCGTGTAAGAGAGTCCGGCAATGCTGGCTGGCGCCGTGAAAAAGTACCAACATGGCGGCTTGGCAAAGTCCGCGCTCCAGCGGCTTTCACTTCTCCCAACGACGTCCTTCCAAGGACTTGATACAGCCACCGCGAGGTGGCTGTTTTTTTGGCGCGTCCTCGGCAACGAAGGAGTACTATTTCGATGTGATCCAGCATCCGCCCCGGAAAGCCGTGACAGTTGCGCGAATGAAGACCGCAGCGGTTCAGGACGACGTGCGCCAGGCCGAAGCGGAACTGCATGATGCAAACGAGGTCCTTGCGGACACGACGGTCGGCACGATCGTCACCAGGGAAACGGTGCAGGCTGCGCTGTTGCAGAACCTCAATGTCGAAGGCCAGCTCCATGATGCGGTGAAAGAGCTGCAGGTGGTCAAGGAGTTGCTGAAAACGGCGGAGGAAGGAAAGGCACTTCGTGAAAACGAAGACTCGACACTGGCGGGGCGCCGTTCGGGTGAGGGGGTCGACAGCGTTCTGGAGCACATGACCGCCGCCGCAAGGCGTAAAGACCTGCCCCGCAATTGAAGGATGGTCAGGCGCGGCGGACTCCATCGTCCTCGATGAATCTCGCGCAGCAGGCCGACGGTCGTGGTCATCTCAGCTGCGCTGCGTTGCCAGGCCGGCCTCGTACCAGCCTTGCGAGCGGTTCACGACGGCGACCACCGCCAGCATGACTGGCACTTCGATCAGCACGCCGACCACCGTTGCCAGGGCAGCGCCTGACCGGAATCCGAACAGGCTGATGGCGGTCGCGACGGCCAGCTCGAAAAAGTTGCTCGCGCCAATAAGCGCAGAAGGGCCGGCAATGCAATGCTGTACGCCCATCCTGCGATTGAGCCAGTACGCAAGGCCCGAATTCAGCACCACCTGGATCAGGATGGGCACGGCCAGCAGCGCGATGACCACCGGCTGGCGGATGATCGCCTCGCCCTGGAAAGCGAACAGCAAGACCAGTGTCAGCAGCAGCGCCGAGATGGAGCAGGCGCCGAGCCTTGCCACGATCGCTTCGAAGTGCTCCACCCCCCTGGCGAGCAGCGCCCTGCGCCATGCCTGCGCGATCGCGACCGGCACCACGATGTACAGGCCGACGGAGGTCAGCAGCGTGTCCCACGGCACGGTGATCGATGACAGGCCGAGCAGCAGCGCCACGATGGGCGCGAAGGCGACGACCATGATGGAATCGTTGAGCGCGACCTGCGACAGCGTGAAGTAAGGGTCGCCTCTGCACAGCTGGCTCCAGACGAAGACCATCGCCGTGCAGGGCGCCGCCGCCAGCAGGATGAGGCCGGCAATGTAACTGTCGATCTGCTCCGGCGGCAGGATCGGGGCGAACACATGCCGAATGAAAATCCAGCCCAGCAGCGCCATGGAAAACGGCTTCACCGCCCAGTTGACGAACAGCGTCACGCCGATGCCGCGGGCATGGGATTTCACCTGGCCGAGCGCTGCGAAGTCGATCTTCAGCAGCATCGGAATCATCATCACCCAGATCAGCACGCCCACGGGCAGGTTCACCTTGGCGACCTCCAGTGCCGCGACCGCACGAAAGAGGCCCGGGAACAACTGGCCGAGCGTGACGCCAGTGACGATACACAGACCTACCCAAACAGTCAGGTAGCGCTCGAAAAAGCTGATTGCGGATCTGGCGGGAATTGCCGCCTGGGCGCAGACGAAGTCGGTGCGAGGCATGTCAGGCCTTGGAATGAGTCGCTGCCGGGGAGTTGCAGGGGAAGGGCGCAGGGCTCGACCGCACACGCTGCGCCCTGGCAACAGTTGTCGGTCAGGTAGCCAAGCACCGAATTCATTTGCCCGAACGCGGCGCGGTAGATGATGTTCCGGCTGGCGCGCTCCTGGGTGACGAGCCCGGCGTAAGCCAGCTCTTTCAGATGGAAAGAAAGCGCGCTGGGCGCCACCCCCAGCCCCTGCGCCATGGTCCCCGGGGTCATCCCCGTCTGGCCCGCGACAACCAGAGCACGGAAGACCTGGAGACGGACCGGCTGAGCCAAAGCAGCAAGCGCCTTGATTGCAGTGGTTTCATCCATAAATCAATAGTCATTGAATTATTGAAGTTTGCCAACGCCGCTGATGCTGATGGGGCCGGTTTGTACGGCAACGCACAGACAGGCAGTAACGTCCAGTGCACTCTGGGGCCACTTGAAGGTCTCCATGTTGTCGCTCCATCCATTTGCAGCAATCCTGCAGGTCCCCCTGCCCGAAGTGAAAGGAAGGCAACGCCGCGGAGAACGGACTGGCACCGGTGCTGACAGCGCCTTGCCCTACCTTGAAGAATCACGCTCCGTTCTGGAAGGCCATGACTCCTTGCGTCTCGCGAGAAATCTCAGCCCCGGCGAACCTGATGCAAGCCGCAACCAGGGCGGGCATGCATCAGCCTCGAAGGGCGCGCAGCGACGCCAGGCAGGCTCCGCATGATGCATACCTTCCTGGCCAACAACCGCGACGCGCTGATCAAACGGTGCAAACACAAGGTTGCACAAAGGCCAAAGCGCGCCGCCACCGACGTCCAGCTCGCCAACGGCGTCCCGTTATTTCTCGACCAGCTCTCCAGAACACTGGAGGCCGAAGAGGCCGGTGAAGCTGCGGAAGGCCTGAAAATTTCCGGCTCGGCGGGCGGCGATGCCAATGCCCTGTCCGAAATCGGCCTGAGCGCCACCGCCCACGGGAAAGAATTGCTGATGCTCGGTTACACGGTGGACCAGGTGGTTCACGATTGTGGCGACCTGTGCCAGGCCATTACCGACCTGGCGTTCGAGCGGGACGCGCCGTTCGCGATCGAAGAATTCCGGACCCTCAACCGCTGCCTGGACAATGCCATCGCCGATGCGGTCACGGCATTCAGCGCCCAGCGGGATGCTGCGCTGGTGCGTGAGCAGCATGCAGAGGCCAACGAGCGCGTGGGTTTCCTGGTGCACGAACTGCGCAATGCCCTGGGAACGGCGACCCTCGCATGCAGCGCGCTCGAATTGGGAGGCATGACCATGAATGGCGCAACCGGGGCCGTCCTGCGGCGCAGCCTGGGAGCTTTGACGACGCTCATCGACCGGTCACTCGATGAGGTCAGAAGCGGCATCCAGGCGCACAGGCACACCTTTGCGCTGGCTGCGCTGATTGTTGACGCTGAACATGCGGCGCAGCTGGACGCGACTGCCAGAGGCTGCACTTTGTCGGTGTCGAAGGTGGACCCGGGGCTGATGGTTCGCGGACACCGCGAGCTGCTGTTGGCCGCGCTGGCCAACCTGCTGCAAAACGCCTTCAAGTTCACTTACCCGAACACCGAGGTGCGCTTGCATGTTTGCACTTCCGGCGACCGGGTGCTGATCGAGGTCACGGACCACTGCGGTGGCCTGCCCGCCGGAGGGACGGAACACATGTTCACTTCCTTCCACCGGCGCAGGGACGACAAATCCGGCCTGGGGATGGGGCTGTCCATTGCCCGGCAAAGCATCGAGGCAGACGCCGGGACGCTCAGTGTTCGCGACCTGCCCGGCACCGGGTGTGTTTTCACGATTTCCCTCCCCCGCTTCCCGCTGCAGTAGCCGCCAAGCCGCTGCTGGCAACGCTGAACTCGCGCTTCAGCAGGCGACGAGCGTGGCCAGCACCAGTTGCGGCGCGAGGTCGTTGAGGCAGCGGGTATGGCCGAGCGGGCATACCCGCTGGAAGCACGGCGAACAATCCAGGGGCGGCTGGTAGGCGGGATTCGTCTTCAGCCACAGCACCCGCGCGAGCTCGTTCAGCGGCGGCGTGTGCAAAGGGCTCGACGATCCGAACAGCGCCACCTGCGGGACGCCGAACGCGGCGGCGACGTGCATCAGGCCGGAGTCGTTGCTGATGACCGCTCTGGCGCCGGCGATCAGCGCGAAGGCCTGCGCAAGCGAGGTCTCGCCCGCCAGGTTGATGCACTTGCCAGGGGCGGCGGCTTCGATTTCCCCGCACAGGGTCCGCTCCTTGGCGGAGCCGAGCAGGACAACCGGCCGATCGAGGAGGCGCGCCAGATCCGCGAAATGCAGCGCCGGCCAGCGCTTGGCCGGGCCGAACTCGGCGCCGGGGGCGAAGACGAAGAAGCCTCCCGGTTCCAGGCCCTGCGCCTGCTGCGCCGCCGTCACCTCTTGCGCGCTGAGCCGCAGCTGCGGCCTGTCGTTTTCCAGTCCTTCCCGATCGCCGCTCAGCGCAGAATAGAAAGCCACCATCGGCGGCTTGTTCTTCGGGTTGCCGAGCCGGTGCGTCAACAGGCCGACCCGCGCTTCGCCGAGGTAGCCGACCCGTTTGGGAATTGCCGCAAGAAAGGGCAGCAACGCGCTCTTGAGCGAATTCGGCAGCACGTACGCGATGTCGAAGCGTCCCGCGACCTGCCGGGCGATCGAGCGGCGCGCCTTGAATTGCAGGCCACCGTGCTGGAACGGAAATTCGATCACTTCACTGACCTGGGGCATCGCGCGATACACCGGCGCCACCCAGGGCAGCGCGCCCACCGTGAGCTTTTCACCCCGCGCATGCAGCCGCCGCAGCAGCGGCTCGGTCATCACCGCGTCGCCGATCCACTGGGGGGCGATGATTAACGATGACCCGGGGTCAGACCCCGATTCAGGACGATTGCGCATTCGAAGTCCAGCGGCGTTGAACGAAATCGGGCTCTGACCCCGGCTGATCAGATGGTGGGCCTGCGTCTGGATTCCGGATCAAGCCCGGAATGACGAATCTTCAATGCCCCCCGCCAAAGTGCTCACCCTCTTTCAGCCGGTACACGTTGCCGCAATACGGACACTTGGCGTGCCCGGTGCGTGCGATGTCGAGGTAGACGCGCGGGTGGTTGTTCCACAGCTTCATCTCGGCCGCGGGGCTGGGACAGAAGATGCCGCCCTGCGCATTGAGGTCTTTGGCGAGCAGTTCGACGTCGCCCGTCTTCGAGGCTGTGTTGTTCATCTCAAACCTTGGTCAGCCAGTGAGCGTACCTGGGATTGCGGCCGTTCACGATGTCGAAGAACGCCGACTGGATCTTCTCGGTGATCGGGCCGCGCGAGCCGCTGCCGATCTCGATCCGGTCCAGTTCGCGGATCGGCGTCACTTCGGCTGCCGTGCCGGTGAAAAAGGCTTCGTCGGCGATGTAGATCTCGTCGCGCGTGATGCGCTTTTGCACCAGCTCCAGCCCCAGGTCCTTGCAGATGTGGGTCACCGTGTTGCGGGTGATGCCGTTGAGGGCGCCGGCCGACAGGTCGGGGGTGTAAACCACGCCGTCTTTGACCACGAAGACATTTTCGCCCGCGCCTTCGCTGACGAAGCCCGAAGCGTCCAGCAGCAGCGCCTCGTCGTAGCCATCGTCGAGCGCCTCCATGTTGGCCATGATCGAGTTGGTGTAGTTGCTCACCGCCTTGGCCTGTGTCATGGTGATGTTGACGTGGTGCCGGGTGTAACTCGACGTCTTCACCCGGATGCCGCGTTTCATGCCCTCTTCGCCCAGGTAGGCGCCCCAGGCCCAGGCTGCCACCATCAGGTGGATCTGGTTGCCGCGCGGACTGACGCCGAGTTTCTGCGAGCCGATCCAGGTGAGCGGCCGCAGATAGCAGCTTTCGAGCTTGTTGGCCCGCACCACGTCGCGCTGCACCTGCATGACCTGCTCCTTGCTGAAGGGAATCGCCATGCGCAGGATCTTGGCGCTGTTGAACAACCGGTCGGTGTGCTCCTGCAGGCGGAAGATGGCGGTGCCATTGACGGTGTTGTAGGCCCGCACGCCCTCGAAGGCGCCGCAGCCGTAGTGCAGCGTATGGGTCAGCACGTGGATCTTGGCGTCGCGCCACTCCACCATCTCGCCGTCCATCCAGATCTTGCCGTCGCGGTCGGCCATCGAGGGAATCGCGTTCATTGACTTGGGTCCTTGGGGACATAAACGTCCCGAGCCCAGTATTTTAAGGCGCCGAAGTTACCCCGCCGGCCGGGGCCGCCGAAGGGCGCACCATTTGCCACTTCGCCAGTCGGCCATCCGCGAATTCACAGGTGACGTGCGACTCGCTGCCGTCGGTCCAGCGGTAGATTTCGGGCTGTTCGTCCGGACGCGACAACTGCGTGCCAAGCGATCGGGTCAGCGCCAGCACGTGCAGCAGGTTGACCCCCGGCTTGAGCTTGGCGTTGAGCATCACGGCGCTGTCGACATAGCCGATCGGGCGATTGGCCGCCCGCTTGAGCGCCGTCATCATGCGGTTGAAGTGCAGCAGCACCCACATCACGATGCCGCCAGCCACCAGGGCGACCCCGGGCCAGCCATAGCCCCGCCACGCCGCGGCAATCAGGACCACGCCAAGGACGGGCGGCAGGATTTTCCGGAAATTCATGGACAGGATTGTGCCTAGGGAGTGCTCGGCCTACAGCCCGCGCACGACGTCCATCGCTTCTTCCACCCGTTCCACCGCGTGGATCGTCAAGCCTTCGATATCGCGCGCGCCCTTTTTCGGCGCGTTGGCCCGGGGCACCACCGCCACGGAGAAGCCGAGCTTGGCGGCTTCCCGCAGCCGCTCCTGGCCGCGCGGCGCCGGGCGCACTTCGCCCGCCAGGCCCACTTCACCGAAGGCGATGAAGCCCTTGGGCAGCGGCTTGCCGCGCAGGC
>JANXVP010000203.1 GCA_025351615.1 Ramlibacter sp.
GATTGGCATACAGCTCGTAGGGCACATCGATCTGCTCGACCCGCCCCTTGTTCATCACGGCGATCCGGTCCGACGTCACCATTGCCTCGGCCTGGTCATGGGTGACGTACACCATGGTCATCTTGAATTCGTCGTGCAGGCGGCGGATTTCGAAACGCATTTCCTCGCGCAGGTTGGCGTCGAGGTTGGAGAGCGGCTCGTCCAGCAGCAGCACGGCAGGCTTCACCACGATCGATCGCGCAAGAGCCACACGCTGCTGCTGGCCGCCGCTCAATTCAGCCGGATAGCGGTTGCGCAGCGCGGCGAGCTGCACCACCTCCAGGATGTCGTCGACCCGGCGCCGCGCTTCGTCGGCGCTCACCTTGCGCAGCTTCAGGCCGAACCCGACGTTCTCCGCCACCGTCATGTTGGGCCAGATCGCGTAGCTCTGGAAAATCATCGACATCTGCCGCTTTTCGGGCGGCAGGCTGGATTGCGGGGAGGAAATCACCTGGCCATCGAGCTCGATCGTTCCCTGCGTGGGCGTCATGAAACCGGCGATCATGCGCAAGGTGGTCGTCTTGCCGCAGCCCGAGGGCCCGAGCAGGGAGACGAGCTCGCCCTGCTCCAGCTGCAGGTTGAAGTTGTCGACAGCCGTGTAACCGCCGAACTTGCGCGAAACATTGCGCAGCACCAAAGTGCTCATGCCGCGGTCCTGCGCAACATGAAGTCGCGGCCCATCAGCCGGAAACCCAGCAGGATCAACGCGACGGTGATGACCACGAGGATCAGTCCGATGGACGCCAGCATCTCGAAATTCCCTTCATCGCTTTTATCGAACAGCAGCACCGACAGGACCTGGGTGTCGATCGAGTACAGGAAGATCGCCGTGCTCAGTTCGCGCGTGGCGGGAATGAACACCAGGATGAAAGCGCCGGCCAGGCTGCGCTTGAGCAGCGGCATCACCACGGTGCGGATCGCCGTGAAGCGCGTGCCGCCCAGGATTCGCACGGCGTCCTCGAGTTCCGGATTGATGCTGCGAATCGCGGCGCTGCTGTTGACGTAGGCGATCGGCAGGAAGCGCGTCGCGAAAGCCAGGATCAGGATCCAGGCCGTTCCATAGAGCAGCAGCGGCGGGTGCGTGTAGGCGGCATAGAAACCGATCGCCAGCACGATGCCGGGGACCACGAAAGGCGCCATCGTCAGAAACGACAGCAGGTGACCGGTCTTTTTTCCGACCAGTTCGCGGTTGACGATGTACGCCACGCACATGGCGAGGGTGATGGCGATGACGGACGCGGCGCCGGCATACATGAAGGTATGGAGCGTGGCCTTGCGGGTCAGCTGGTTTTCGAACACGGTGAAGTACACGTTGGCGAACGTCAGGTTGTCGAGCGAAAAGCCCCGGCCCCAGGCCTTGGCGAATGCCGCCTGGCAGATCACCACCATCGGCATGAAGAACGACAGGGTGCAGACGAACAGGCAATAGCCGAGCACCGCCCACTTCAACGCGCCCAGCGCGATCGGCCGCCGCTCGCCGCCCTTGCCGGTCAGCGCGACATAGCCCTTGCGGCTGGTCAGCCGGCGTTGCAGCCAGAACAGAACGATGGTGATGACCAGCAGCGGCATCGCGTACGCCGACGCGACGCCGACACGCGGCGGGAATTCGAAGAATTGCCATAACTGGGTGGTCACCACATGGAAGCGTCCGGGCAAGGCGAGCAACGCGGGAGAACCGAACAAGGCGATCGCTTCCAGGAATACGAGGATGAAGGCGCCCAGAATCGCCGGCAGCACCAGCGGCAGCGTGATGGAGAAGGTGGTGCGCAGATTTCCGGCGCCCAGGATGTTGGCCGCATCTTCCATCTCGGAGGAGATCAGGTCCAGCGCCGACTTGGTCAGGACGAACACGTACGGAAAACTGTAGCAGGCGACGACCAGCACCAGTCCCGGCATCGAGTAGATATTGAAGGGTCCGGCCTGCGCGCCGGTCACGGCAACCACGGCGCGGTTGAGCCATCCCGCGTTCGGGCCGGCCAGCAGGATCCAGCCGACTGCGCCCAGATAGGGCGGGATGATGAAGGTGCCGAGAATGCAGACCCAGATCAGTCCCTTGCCGGGCATGTCGGTCCGCGACAGCGCCCAGGCCATCGGGACGCCGAACACCAGGCACAGCGAGGCGGAGCTGGCCCCCAGGACCAGCGAATTCCACAGTGCTTCGACATGGCGCGCCCGGCTGTAGGCGGCAACGTAATTGGACAAGGTGAAGCCGCCCGTGGAATCCTGGAAGCTGACGATCAGCAGCCGCAGCAGCGGATTGACCACCAGCACCACCAGCAGCACGATCGCCAGGATCCAGACCCAGAACGACTTGTCGAGATGGCGCCAGCGCTGGACCCACGCGGCAGCAGTGCGCACGCGCGCGGGAACCGGGTTGCCAGCAGCAGTGGCCATCGGACGGTGAGGCTGGCGCAGCAGGACCTAGACCCCGAAGGTGTCGCGGAATTTTTCCTTCACTTCCGGGATGCCCCTGGTGATCTCCTCCTCGGTGGGCCGCACGACCTTGATCTGTTCCAGGGGTTTGGCTCCGGGCGCCGCGGTCACCCCCTTCACGACCGACAGCGAATGGGTAAGCACCTGCACCTCGCCCGCCTCCTTGCTCAGGAGGAATTCCATGTACAGCCTGGCGGCATTGGGGGACGGTGCATTTTTCGGGATGCCGCTGGGCGACACCATCAGCAGCGAGCCATCGGTGGGATAGATGACCGCCAGCGGGTTGCCCTTGTCGCGGCTGAGCAGCGTGGTCGCCTCCGGGCCTGCCGCCACCCAACGCTCCTTGGAGTTGAGCATGGTCACCGTGTCGTTGACCGACCGGCCGATCTGCGGCTGGTTCTTTTCAAGCTTTTCGAAAAAGCTCCAGCCGTACAGCTTCTGCATCAGGACCACCCAGGTGCCGACATAGCCGCTGAAGGCGGGATGGCCGATCGAGATCTTGCCTTTCCACTTGGGGTCGAGCAGGTCGGGCCAGTTTTTCGGCGCGTCCTTCTCGGGGACCAGGCTGGTGTTGTAGCTGATCAGCATCAACGCCGCGGCCGTGACCGTGTAGAACCCGTCCTGGTCGTTGTACTGCTTGAGCGAGTCCACCATGGCGGTGACGTTGTGGGGCCGGTAAGCCGTCAGCAGGCCGAGCTTCTTCAGCTCGGGATAGTGGCTGACGTCGGTGCTGCTGAAGACCGAGGCGACCGCGGCCTTGGCCTGGATGTCCTGCTGCAGCCGCTGGTAAGCGACCTGCGCCGTGGTCCGCACGAAGTTGCATTTGATGCCCGGATATTTCTTCTCGAAAGCGGAGCACAGCTTGGCCGCTTCCTCGGTGTTGTAGTGCGCGGTATAGACCGTCAGCTCCTTTTCCTTTTTGGCGGCCTCGTACAGGTCCTTTTCCCAGGACTGCATCTGCGCCAGGGCGGGCGCCGCGGCCAGCGCCAGGACAGCCGTCACCACCATCAGGATCCAGGTCGCAGCTCGGTCGATCATCAGTTTTCTCCGGCGGATAACGGTGAGGCGACAACTTAAGTTCGAACGGGATGACAAACTGGCTGCGCGTGGGCCACTGTAGGCAGATTGGTCCCCGGCCAACATAGGCACTTACCTCAATGCGCCAGCGCAATACCGGTTGCGCCAGCGACATACCGGTTGCGCCAGCGCAATGCCGGTCGCCGCGGCTAGCGTCCGGTGAAGACCGGCCGGCGTTTCTGTTCGAAGGCCCGCACGCCTTCGCGATAGTCTTCGCTGGCATTGCAGGCGTCGGCCGCCGCCTGCGCCGCGGCGGCGTCGCCATCCGCGCCTTCGCCGATGAAGGAGTTGATCGACAGCTTGACGGCGCGCGCAGTCAGCGGGGCATTGTCGGCAATCGCCGCCGCGAGCGCCTGCACCTGCTCCGCCAGCTGCGCCGCCGGCACCACCCGGCTGACAAACCCGATGCGCAAGGCCTCGGCAGCGTCGAAGACGCGCGCCGACAGGAAGATGTCGAAGCTGTTCTGCACACCGATCAGCGCGACGAAGCGATGCACTCCCGCCGGCTTGTAGCCCAGTCCAAGCCGTCCGGCCGGCATGCGAAAGCGGGCATCGTCGCTGCAGATGCGGAT
>JANXVP010000198.1 GCA_025351615.1 Ramlibacter sp.
GTAGGCGGAGGCGACCGTGCCCAGACCCAACGTCACCAGGACGTAGAAATTGTTGAGTGGCGGCTTGTTGCCGAAGAGATCAGGGACCGCGAACGTCAGGAGGTACAGCACGAGCAGGGCGGGGAGCCCGCGGAATATCTCGACGTAGATCGTGCCGATCCACCGGTACAGACCGACCTGCGACAGACGCATGAGCGCGATGATCAGCCATGCAGCGGCCTTGCCGACCCAGGTGCTGATATGGTCAGCCGTGTGAAGAAGTCGTTGAACGTTCATGGAGAACCCGGTTGGCCCAATACGGCGCTACAAAAAAAACAGCCATCTAAAGGTGCAGATGGCTGGTGTACTCAAAAACGACTCAAGGAAAACCTTGAATCAGGCTTTTTTCTGGTTGAAGTAATGGTTGTAGGCCATCTTGAAATCAACCGTGTAGTCATTCTGAAATGGCACCGCTCGCTGGGCAAAGGCACGTTGCGAATCGAGCACCTTTTTGAACAAGGGGCTTTCGCCGGATTTCTTGGCAATCGTCTTGTCCCACGCTGTCAGCTGAGCGCGCAGCACCGAATCAGGTGTTTTGTAAAACTTTATACCCTGCTTCTTCAATTCTTCGTAGTCTTTGGAGTAGCGGTCAATGGCTTTCCAGCTCATGTCCGCGCTGGCCGCCTGAACCGCGTAGTCGATGATGGAACGCAGTTCTTGCGGCAAGGCGTTGTACTTGGCCTTGTTAAAAAGAATTTCAAACTGCTCCCCGGTCTGGTGAAAGCTTTGCAGCATGCAGTTTTTCACGACGTCAGGAAAGCCCAGAATGCGGTCGCTTGTGGGGTTGTTGAATTCGGCGGCGTCAATCAGACCGCGGTCCAGCGCCGGCACAATTTCGCCGCCGGGCAGCGGATTCACCGCGGTACCCATCTCGGTGAAGATGTCGACCGCCAGCCCGACAGTACGGAACTTCAGACCTTTCATGTCTTCCACTTTGGTGATCGGCCGCTTCGTGTTGAAGACGATACCGGGTCCATGGGTGAACAGGGTGATGATCTTCACCCCAGGCTCTTCGGCAACGAACTCGGGATGGCGCGAAGCGACCCTGTTGAACGCCACGGAAATCGGCTCGGAGGTGTTGCCCAGGAACGGAAACTCTGCCATCTGCGTGTACAGAAAACGCCCCGGCGTGTAGCCATGCACGGTGAAAGACAGGTCGGCCAGCCCGTTCTTGATGGCGTCGAAGGTCCCCGGCGCGTTGGTCACCCCGCGCGGCAGGAGGTTGCACTTCATCTTGCCGGCGGTGTTCTTCTCCAGCAGGTCGCACCATTCTTTTTGCGCCATGCTCATGCCATGGGTAGGCGGCAGCCAGCTGGAAACGGTCAACACGGTCTGGGCGCCGGCCAGCGGGGCGGCGAGCGCCGCGGCAACGGCTACAAGGGCAAGACTGAGGCGTTTCATCGGCGGAACTCCGGTGGTTGGCTGGGCTTGCGCCACTGTAAGGCCGGGCAGCCGGGCTGCCCGTCCAGACTTACCCGGGAGCCCTCTATAATCAAAAACGAACGATCGTTCTTTTTTATGGCGAATGCAAGGCGGCGGCCCGCTGGGCGCCGCGATGCCACTTGTATCGCCGCATAGAATCGTCCGGTCTGGAGCAACGTTGCAACAACTTTCTGGAGCCCGAGCATGAAGGTCCTGGTACCGGTCAAGCGCGTGGTGGATTACAACGTGAAGGTCCGCGTCAAGTCGGACAACACGGGTGTGGACATCGCCAATGTGAAGATGAGCATGAACCCGTTCGACGAGATCGCCGTCGAAGAGGCGGTGCGGCTGAGGGAAAAGGGCGTTGTCACCGAGGTCATCGCCGTCTCCTGTGGCGTCACGCAATGCCAGGAAACCCTGCGCACCGCGATGGCGATCGGCGCGGACCGCGCGATCCTGGTGGAAAGCACCGAGGAGCTGCAGCCGCTGGCCGTCGCCAAGCTGCTCAAGGCCCTGGTCGACAAGGAGCAGCCCGGCCTGATCATCCTGGGCAAGCAGGCGATCGACGACGACTGCAACCAGACCGGCCAGATGCTGGCCGCGCTGTGCGACCTGCCGCAGGCCACCTTCGCCAGCAAGGTGGAAGTGGTGGAGGGCAAGGTGAAGGTCACGCGCGAAGTCGACGGTGGGTCGGAGACGCTTTCGCTCACCCTGCCGGCCGTCATCACCACCGACCTGCGCCTGAACGAGCCGCGCTACGTCACGCTGCCCAACATCATGAAGGCCAAGAAAAAGCAGATGGAGATCTTCAAGCCGGCCGACCTCGGCGTCGACGTGAAGGCCCACCTGAAGACACTCAAGGTGGTCGAGCCGCCCAAACGCTCGGCCGGCATCAAAGTCCCCGACGTGGCGACCCTCGTCGCGAAACTGAAGAATGAGGCAAAGGTGATTTGAGCGCAGCTCAAATCATCCCCGCGCAGGCGGGGATCCAAGCAACAAACCATCTCGGATCCACGCATGGAACCACGCCGCGCACTACCCTGGATCCCGGATCAAGTCCGGGATGACACCCAAGAGGAACTAGCATGACAGTCCTGGTAATCGCAGAACACGACAACGCGTCCATCCGCGGCGCGACTTTCAACACCGTCACGGCAGCCACGCAATGCGGTGGCGAGGTGCATGTGCTGATCGCCGGCCACAACGCCGGCGCAGCGGCCAAAGCCGCAGCGCAGATCGCCGGCGTCGCCAGGGTGATTCACGCCGAGGGCGAACAGTTCGCCCACGGCCTGGCCGAGAACATGGCGGCGCAGGTGCTGGCGATTGCCGGCAACTACAGCCACTTCCTGTTTCCCGCCACCGCGTCGGGCAAGAACATCGCGCCCCGCGTTGCCGCCAAGCTCGATGTCGGGCAAGTCAGCGACATCACCAGGGTCGACAGCCCCGACACGTTCGAACGCCCCATTTATGCCGGCAACGCGATTGCCACGGTGCAGAGCCTGGACGAAAAGAAGGTGGTCACGGTGCGCAGCACCGGATTCGACCCGGCTTCCGCCACCGGGGGTACGGCTGCGGTGGAAACCGTGGTTGGCGTCGCCGACAGCGGCCAGAGCCGCTTCGACGGCAGCGAGATCGCGAAAAACGACCGGCCTGAACTGACGGCGGCGAAGATCATCGTTTCCGGCGGCCGCGCGCTTGGCTCCTCGGAGAAGTTCAACGAGGTGATGACGCCGCTGGCGGACAAGCTCGGAGCCGCCATCGGCGCCAGCCGCGCGGCGGTCGATGCGGGCTACGCGCCTAACGACCTGCAGGTTGGGCAGACCGGCAAGATCGTCGCGCCGCAGCTGTATATCGCCGCCGGCATCAGCGGCGCGATCCAGCACCTGGCCGGCATGAAGGATTCGAAGGTCATCGTCGCGATCAACAAGGATCCGGAAGCGCCGATTTTCTCGGTCGCGGACTATGGACTGGAAGCCGACCTGTTCACGGCGATCCCGGAATTGATCAAGGCGTTGTAGACCGCTTCGCTCCAGGCGAAAACAAGGCATCGCAAGCGATGCTTTGAACTTGTGATTGTTGGAGATACCCATGACTTACCGCGCCCCCCTCAAGGACATGCTGTTCGACATCCGGCACCTGGCCGGCATCGACGACATCGCGAAGATGCCCGGCTTCGAGGACGCGGGATTCGACACCGCGCAGGCGGTGCTCGAGGAGTGCGCCAAGTTCAACGAAGAGGTCGTCGCGCCGCTGAACGTCGAAGGCGACCGCAATCCTTCAAGCTGGAAAGACGGCAAAGTCACCACCACGCCGGGCTTCAGGCAGGCATTCCGCCAGTACGCGGAGGGCGGCTGGCAGGGCTTGCAGCATCCGGTGAGCGTCGGCGGCCAGGGCCTGCCCAAGACGATCGGGGCCGCGTGCGGCGAGATGATCAACGCGGCCAACCTGAGTTTCGCGCTCTGCCCCCTGCTGACCGACGGCGCGATCGAAGCACTGCTGACGGCGGGGTCGGACGAACTCAACGCCGCGTTCCTTGAAAAGCTGGTCAGCGGCCAGTGGACCGGCACCATGAACCTCACCGAGCCGCAGGCCGGTTCGGATCTGGCGCTGGTGCGCACGCGGGCCGAGCCGCAGCCGGACGCAAGCTACCGCATCTTCGGCACCAAGATCTACATCACTTACGGTGAGCACGACATGGCGGAGAACATCGTGCACCTGACGCTGGCCCGGGTGACCGGCGCCCCGGAAGGGGTCAAGGGCATCAGCCTGTTCGTGGTGCCCAAGTTCATGGTCGGCAAGGACGGCGCCATCGGCGAGCGCAACGACGTGCATTGCGTCAGCATCGAGCACAAGCTGGGGATCAAGGCGTCGCCGACGGCGGTGCTGCAATTCGGTGACGGTACCGCGGCAAAGAACGTCATGGGCCGTGGACCGGGCGCTGTGGGTTTCTTGGTCGGCCAGGAGAACCGCGGCCTGGAGTACATGTTCATCATGATGAACGCCGCCCGGTTCGCGGTTGGCGTGCAGGGCATCGCGATCGCCGACCGGGCCTACCAGAAGGCTGTCGCCTATGCCAAGGACCGCGTGCAGTCCCGGCCGGTCGACGGCTCGATAAACGCCAGCGTGCCCATCGTTCACCACCCCGACGTCAAGCGCATGCTGATGACGATGCGCGCGCTGACCGAAGGCTGTCGCGCGATGGCGTCGGTGGCGGCTGCCGCCTACGACGCCGCGCACCACCATCCGGATGGCGACGCGCGCAAGCAGAACCAGGCCTTCTACGAATTCATGGTGCCGCTGGTCAAGGGCTACAGCACCGAGATGAGCCTGGAAGTGACGTCGCTCGGCGTGCAGGTCCATGGCGGGATGGGTTTCATCGAGGAGACCGGGGCCGCGCAGTATTACCGTGACGCGCGCATCCTGACCATCTACGAGGGCACGACGGCGATCCAGGCCAACGACCTGGTCGGCCGCAAGACGGCGCGGGACGGCGGGCGCACGGCAGTGGCCATCGCCGGCCAGATCGAACAGACTGAAGCGGCGCTGGGAAAGCGCGACAGTGTGGCCGCCCGCGCGGTGCTCAAACGCCTGTCGGCTGCACGCAAGGCCTTTCTCGACGTGGTGGGGTTCATCGCCGCTGGCAGCAAGACTTCGCCCAATGCCACTTTTGCCGGATCGGTGCCGTACTTGATGCTGGCAGGCAACCTGGTGGCGGGCTGGCAGCTTGCGCGCTCGCTGCTCGTTGCCGAAGACCTGCTTGGCAGCGCAGAAGAAGTGCCCTTCATGCGGGCCAAGATCACCACGGCGCAGTTCTACGCCGAGCACATCCTGTCCAAGGCGCCGGGCCTGCGCGACAGCATCGTCGAGGGCGCGGACAGCGTCACGGCGCTGGCGATCGAAGCGTTCTAACCGCAGCTCTCACGCGAGGCCCCATGTCCAAGTTACCCAAAGCCCTGCAGAACCTTTCGCTGCCGGTGATCGGTTCGCCGCTCTTCATCATCAGCAACCCGAAGCTGCTGATCGCGCAGTGCAAAGCCGGCATCATCGGTGCCATGCCCGCGCTGAACGCACGGCCGGCGTCGCAGCTGGACGAGTGGCTGCACGAAATCACCGAGACGCTGGCCGCCTGGGACCGGGCCCACCCGGAGCAGCCCGCCGCGCCTTTCGCCATCAACCAGATCGTGCACAAGACCAACGACCGGCTCGAGCACGACATGGAAGTGGTGGTCAGGCATAAGGTGCCGGTGGTGATCACGTCGCTGGGCGCGCGCACCGACGTCAACGACGCAATCCACAGCTATGGCGGCGTGGTGCTGCACGACATCATCAACAACATGTTCGCCCGCAAGGCGATCGAGAAGGGCGCGGATGGCCTGGTCGCGGTCGCGGCCGGCGCCGGCGGGCATGCGGGCGTCAAGAGCCCGTTCGCGCTGGTCCAGGAAATCCGCCAGTGGTTCGACGGCCCGCTGGCGCTGTCAGGCGCGATCGCCACCGGCGGCGCCGTGCTGGCGGCACAGGCGATGGGCGCCGATTTCGCGTACATCGGCTCGGCCTTCATCGCCACGCACGAAGCGCGAGCCAGCGACGCCTACAAGCAGGCGATCGTCGACGGCAGCTCGGACGACATCGTCTACTCCAGCCTGTTCACCGGCGTGCACGGCAACTACCTGAAGGCCTCCGTCATTGCGGCCGGCCTCGATCCGGAACACCTGCCCGAGAGCGACCCCACCAAGATGAGTTTCGGCGGCGATGCCAAGACGGCCTGGAAGGACATCTGGGGCTGCGGCCAGGGCATCGGCGCGGTGACCGAGGTCACCAGCGCCGCGGCGCTGGTTGCGCGCTTGCGGCGTGAGTACCGCGAAGCGCAGCTGCGGCTTCTGCCTCAGGTGTCGTCGGCCAGGCCGTAGGTGAGCGCACTGGCCCGGCCCCAGAACACGCGGTACATGTAGACCGTGTACAGGATGATCGCCGGCAGGGTGATCGCCACTCCGATGAAGATGAAGACCAGCGACTCGTGCGCGGCAGCGGCCTGCCAGACGGTGAGACGGTCGATCACGATGAACGGATAGATGCTGTACGCCAGTCCCAGGAAGGACAGCATGAAGATCAGCACTGCGCTGGCGAACACCACCCACCCGTACCCGGCCTCCACCACCTTGGGCCGGGTGACGACGTGCAAGGCGGCAAAGAAGGCGGCTGCGCAGGCCACCGGAATCGGCAGCAATCCGATCAGCTGCGGCATGCCGAACCAGCGATCGAACACGTTTTGATTCACCAGCGGCGTGGCCATCGAAATGCCGACCAGGGCGGCGCCCATCGGCCAGAGCACGGCGCGGGCCCAGCGCACGGCCTTCAGCTGCAATGCGTCCCCGGTCTTCATGATCAGCCAGCCGGCGCCCAGCACGCAGTACGCCGTTGGCAGCGTCAGCGCGATGCCCAGCGAGAACAGCAGCGACCAGATCCCGTTGTTGAACCCCGTCAGGTAGCTGCCCAGCATCCAGCCCTGCGCTGCCGCTGCCATCAGCGAGCCGAGCGAGAACAGCCGGTTCCACAAATGCTTGCGGGCAGCGCGCGCCTTGACCCGGAAGTCGAACGAGACGCCGCGCAGGATGAGGCCGATCAGCATCACCGCGACGGGCAGGTAGAGTGCGGACAGCACGATGCCGTGCGCGAGCGGGAAAGCAACCAAAAGCACGCCGATCCCCAGCACCAGCCAGGTTTCGTTGGCGTCCCAGAACGGCCCGATGCTGGACACCATGACGTCCTTTTCGTCGTCGGTCGCGAACGGCAGCAGGATGCCGACCCCCAGGTCGTAGCCGTCCAGGATCACATAGGCCAGCAACGCAAGGCCCATCACGCCCATGAAAATCAGCGGCAGGAATTGGTTCCAGGTCAGGTTCATTTCGCTCTCCTGTGGCGGCGGTCAGGCCAGGCCGCCGATGGGCATCGCCGCCTTCGGACGCTGCGGCGTGTCGGGTGTGGGTTTGGCGGGATGCTGCGCCATGTACATCAGCACCAGGACGTAGGCCAGCAGCAGGCCGGCGTAGACCAGCAGGTAGGCGATCAAGGTCGACAGGACCATGACCGGCGGATGGTCGGCGACCAGGTCGGCGGTGCGAAGCAGGCCGTAGACCAGGAAGGGCTGGCGGCCGATTTCCGTCACGTACCAGCCCGCCAGCGTTGCGACCCAACCCGAAAAAGTCATCGCGGCCAGCACGCGGAGCTGCCAGCGCGAGAACGGCGAGGAAGCGCCGGTGCGAGCCAGTGGCTGCCGCCGGCCGCGCCACAGCGTCCAGGCGCTCCACCACGCGACGGCCAGCATCAGCATCCCCATGCCGACCATTAGGCGGAAGCCCCAGAACACCGGTGCCACCGGCGGATGCGCGTTGGGGAAGGAATCGAGTCCCTTGAGTTCCGCGTTGATGTCGTGCGCCAGGATCAGGCTGGCCAGCTTGGGCAGCTGGATGGCGAAGTCGGTGCGGCCTTCCTTCTCGTTAGGCCAGCCGAACAGGGTCAGCGGCGCGCTTTTTTCGGTGTGCCAGATGGCTTCAATCGCGGCGATCTTGGCCGGTTGGTAGCGCAGCGTGTTCAGGCCATGCAGGTCGCCGGCGACGATCTGCAACGGGATCGCGATTGCCGCAGCCACCACGGCGGCACGCAGCGCCCGGTGCGTGCCGCGGTTGGCCGTGTTGCGCAGCAGTTGCCAGGCGGAAAGTCCGGCGATCAGGAAAGAGGCCGTGAGCGTCGATGCCAGCAGCTTGTGCGTCAACCGGTAGGGAAAGGATGGATTGAAGATCACCTCCAGCCAGCTGGTCGCATGGAAGCGGCCGTCGATGATGGTGTAGCCGGTGGGCGTCTGCATCCAGGAATTCAGGCTGAGGATCCAGAATGCGGACAGCGTCGTACCCGCTGCAACCATGAGCGTCGCCAGCAGGTGCACCCGGTCCGAAACGCGGCCGCGGCCAAACAGCATGATGCCCAGGAACGTGGCTTCGAGGAAGAACGCGGTCAGCACTTCGTATCCCAGCAGCGGACCGGCGATGTTGCCGGCCTTTTCCATGTAGCCGGGCCAGTTGGTGCCGAACTGGAAGCTCATGGTGATGCCCGACACCACGCCCAGCGCGAAGCTGAGGGCGAAAATCTTGGTCCACAGAAAATAGGCCTCTTCCCAGTCCTGCGCTGCGGGGGTGCCCTTCGCGGCCTTGTGGCGCAGGCGGAAGTACACCAGGAACCAGCACAACGCGATGTTGATCGTCGGGAACAGGATGTGAAAGCTCATGTTGGCCGCGAACTGGATACGCGACAGGAGGAGGGCGTCCATCTTTATTTTTCCTTTGCTTTGGCGGAGGTGCGACCGGCCACCCGGTCCTTGAATTGCAGCACCCGGGTCACGGTCGAGCCCATCCCCATCAGCTGCAGCGCTGTTTCTGGAGCGAGTTTCTGGACATCGTCAAACCAGGTCATGAGCCGGTCGATCAGGTCGTGCATCTGGCGCATGCGCTCCTGCGCGTGCCGCTCGGCATCGCTGGACGGCATCTCGAGCAAGGCCATGCGCAGCATGGACAGGGTGGGCTCGATTTCCCGGCGCCGCCGCTCCTCGGCCAGCAGCCGGAAGATTTCCCAGACATCGGCTGGCGAGTCGAAATACTCGCGGCGGTCGCCTGGACGGTGCGTGAGCCGCACCAGCCGCCACGCCTGGAGTTCCTTCAGGCCCATACTCACATTGGACCGGGAAAACTCCAGTGCTTCCGCGATTTCGTCGGCGTTGAGCGGTCGCTGCGAGATGAAGATCAGCGCGTAAATCTGGCCCACAGTCCGGTTGATCCCCCAGCGGCTGCCCATCTCGCCGAAGTGCGAAACGAACTGGCGGCTGACGGGCGGCAATCGGGGTTTTGTCGACATTCGCAAAGTCTATCTGCCTTCGGAGTTTTCAGTAATTCCTGAAAGTAATGCAATGACGGACTGTCAGGAACTGTATAAATAAGGCTCTGTTCGCGTTACGTATTGATTAGCTGTCGGCCGAGCCCCGAAATCACAAAGTGCTCGGGCTTCAAGTCCCCCCGATACCACTCCGAGACGCGCATCCAGGCGAGGTAGTTGGGCAGGTATTTGGTAGCCACGCCCCGCAGGCCACGGGAGAGCCAGGACTGAAGCCGCTCGTGGTAGCTGTTGACGGTCTGGACGTGGTAGACCCCCTCGACGACCCTCCCGCCGTAGCTCACGGCAATCGACTTCGAGGTCACCCCCAGCGCCTTGGCGGCGCCACGCATGGCGCCGCTGCCATCCGTGCACAGCAACGTGTCGGGCCCGACTGCCCCGCGAAGGGCCTCCGTGGCCTGCAGGATGTTCATGGACGTGAGCACCTGGTCCACGACGTGAGGCTGGCCGCGCAGGCGGCCGACCAGCACCGGGATGAGGTCGCGAGGCAGGCCCTTGGCCTTGACCGCCGTTCCGCCCCTGTGCCGCGCCGGCCGGGTCAGGTGCCGGCTGCCCTTCTGGGACTCGCGAACGTAGGTCTCGTCGGCCTCCAGCAGCCCGGCCACATGCCTGGGCTGATGGCTCACGACCTCCTGCAGGAAGCGGTGCCGCATCCGGAAGGCAGTGCTCACGGCAACCCCCATCTCGGCGGCCGCGGCCCGAATGGACAGTCCTTGAGCCAGGCACTCGCCATGCTGGAAAAAGCGTTCTTTACCCCGCAGGCGCGACAGCGGCGTGTTCGTGGCGGCGTTGAAGGTCCGGGAACAGGCGGTGCACAGGTATCGCTGAAGGCCCCGGCTGTGGCCGTTCTTGGTGAACTTGAAGCTGCTGCAGTGCGGGCACCCCAGCCCCTCGCCGGCAGCCTCCAGGGCGCGCAGCGCCTGGGTCCGCTGGTGCTGCGCCTCAACCGCCTTACGCAGCTCGTCGAGCTGCCGGACGGTGAGACGGGTGAGCCCGGCAAGCAGGCTCTTGAACTGGTCGCTACGCATTTCGCTTTCCCTCTCAAACTGAGGGAATCTTAGCTTAACCAATACGCAACGCGAACAGAGCCATAAATAAACAGTTATCATGCCGCATGGGTGAAGTACGCATTCCGGTTGAAGCGATCAAGGGCCGGGGCGCCGCAACGCAGTTGCAGCACCGCTTTTCCAGTGAACTGCGCCAGGATTACGACGACGGCTGGGGCACGCTCGAGGACGGCGTGGCTGAAGGCAGCCGTCCGCAAACCGAGGTGATCTGGGAGGATGCGCGCAGCATCATCAGCGCCAACGATTCGCCGGACATCTACTTCGACCGGTCTATCAATCCCTACCGCGGGTGCGAGCATGTTATGTGACGAGAGAAAGTGCTTTCTGTCCCCTGCCTTTGGGCAGTTCTGTCTTCCGGGTTTTTCTAACCGGCTGTTCCTTGGTCAGGCGGGGTT
>JANXVP010000215.1 GCA_025351615.1 Ramlibacter sp.
GAAGGAGCCGATCTGGTGGCTGAAGAAGACAAAGCCGCTGAGCATCGACAGGTGTGCCACGCCGAAGATGCCCGCCACCGGATCGGCTCCTTCATGGGCGTCTGGATGGGTGGCCTGCTGTACGACCGGACGGGGAGTTACGACATCGTCTGGTACATCTCGATCGCGCTGGGCATCTTCGCGGCGCTGGTCAACCTGCCGGTACGTGAAGCGCCGATCGCACGCATGCCCGTGCCGCAAGGAGCTTGAGGTGAATTTGAGCGCCCGCAAGCTATCGACCTATGCTGCGGCGGTTGCTGTGTTGCTGGCCGTGTTCGCGCTCTATGCCCGGCCCGAAATCATGGTCGCACTGGCCGACCAGATGTGGGCATGCTTCAACTGAACCGATGAACGTCCACGTCATTACCGGCGCCTCGGATGGCATCGGCGCCGAGATGGCGCGGCAGCTGGCCGCCAGCCAGGGCAAGGAAGCAGCATTGGTGTTGGCGGCGCGCAGCGAAGACAAGCTGAACGCGGTCGCCGCGCAGTGCGAAGCGCTGCACGCGCAGACGCTGGTCGTGCCGATGGACGTCTCCGACGAAGCGCAGTGCCGCTCGCTGATCGACACGGCGGTCGGCCGGTTCGGCGGCATCGACTCGCTGATCAACAACGCCGGCGTCTCGGCGCAGGCGCTGTTCTCGGACGTCCAGGCCGCCGACCTGCACTGGTACGTTGACCTGATGAAAATCAATTTCTGGGGCAGCGTGTGGTGCACCCATGCCGCCCTGCCGCAGCTGAAATTGTCCAGGGGCCGGATCGTCGCGGTGTCGTCGCTGGCGGGCCTGGTCGGAGTGCCGGGACGCACTGCGTACAGCGCAACCAAGTTTGCAATGGCCGGCTTTTTCGAGGCGCTGCGGGTCGAGCTCAAGCGCTCCGGCGTCAGTGTCACCACCGCCTATCCCGGCGTGGTCGCGACAAAGATCCGCTACCACGGGCTCAATGCGCAAGGCGTCGCCGCCGGATCCAGCGGCTTGAAGGAAGACGACGCGATGAGCGTCCACGAATGCGCCCGGTTGATCCTGCAAGGCATGCAGCAGCGCCGGCGCGAGGTGGTGATGACGGCGAAGGGCAAGCTTGGCCGCTTCGTCAAGCTGATCGCCCCCGGGCGGGTCGAGGAGATGGCCCTGGCCGCGCTCAAGGACGAGGCCAAGCCGCCATGACGACCGCCCCAGCCCCGAGCCACGGCACCGAGCCGCCATCGTTGTGGGTGCAGCGCTGGGCGCACCTGGTGCCCACTGGCGCCACAGTGCTTGACATTGCCTGCGGCCAAGGCCGCCACATGCGCTGGTTTGCGGGACGCGGGCACGCCGTGGTCGGGGTCGACCGATCACCGGACGCCGTTGCAGCCGTCGCAGACCTCGGGCAGGCGGTGCTGGCTGACATCGAAAGCGGGCCGTGGCCGCTAGCCGGCCGGCGCTTCGGCGGGGTGATCGTGACCAATTATCTCTGGCGGCCGCTGCTGCCCACGATCGTCGCCAGCGTCGCACCAGGGGGCATCCTGATCTACGAAACCTTCGCGACCGGCAACGAAACGGTCGGCAAGCCATCGCGTCCCGACTTCCTGCTGCGGCCCGGGGAACTCCTGGACGCCTGCGAGGGTCTGCAGGTCGTGGCCTACGAAAACGGATTCACCGACCCGCCCGCCCGTTTCGTGCAGCGCATCGCAGCCGTTCGCAGGGTCGGCGATGCCACTGCGGTGCGCGACCGGCTCTACCCCGGCTAGGCCCTAAAATGCCGGTTTCCCGACCAAACCCGACATGACACCGATTACAGGCAGCATCGTTGCACTGGCGACCCCGATGCTTGACGACGGCAGCGTGGACTACCCCGCCTTGCGCATGCTGGTCGACTGGCACATCGCAGAGGGGACGGACTGCATCGGCGTGGTCGGCACCACGGGCGAATCGCCGACGGTGAGCGTGCAGGAGCACCACGAGATCATCCGCGTCGCGGTGGAGCAGTCGCGTGGCCGCGTGCCGATCATGGCCGGCTGCGGCGCCAACTCCACCCGGGAAGCCATCGAGCTGGCGAAGTACGCGCACAAGACCGGCGCCGACTGCCAGCTGCAGGTTGTGCCCTATTACAACAAGCCTACCCAGCAAGGCCAGTACCTGCACTTCAAAGCGATTGCGGAAGCGGTTGGCGATTTGCCCACAGTGCTTTACAACG
>JANXVP010000262.1 GCA_025351615.1 Ramlibacter sp.
AATGCGGCAACGAGGCGCGCCAGCTGCCGGTCTTGACGCCCTCGGTGGTGCCCGTGGTCCAGATGGTCTGCGGCAGCGGCATGTTCACGACGTTGCCTCCTGCAGGAGCGCTTCCACCGCCCGATAGCCTTCGGTGCAGGCGGCGACGTTCTGCGCACGCAATTTCGGCGACTCCGCCAGCAGCAGCTGTTCCAGGACCGCGAGCGGCGGGTCGCCGACGGCGCGCGCCAGGCCTCCCAGCAGCGCGGAATTCACGATGCGGCCCAGGCCCTGCCGGCGCGAGATCGCCAGACCGTCCAGCGCGATCACTCGGTAGCCGGGCAAGGTGTCACGAAAATCCGCGGCGCTGCGCGCGGAATTCACCACGATCAAGGTCTCGTGATGGGCCGCGGCGAGCAAGGCGCCCTGCAGCAGGGTGGCGTCGAAGCACAGGATGGCATCGGCCCGCTCGATGTCGCAGCGCAGCCGAACCGGCCGGTCGTCGACCCGGATGAAGGAGCTGACGGGCGTGCCGCGTCGCGCGCCGCCGTAGCTGGCAAAGGCCTGCACTTGCCGGCCTTGCGCGAAAAATGCCATCGCGAGCAGGTTGCCGGCGGTCTGCGCGCCCTGGCCACCGCGGCCCTGGATGATGATCTGCAACACGTCAGGTCCCCCAGCGGCGGAAATCGGGCTTGCGCTTTTCCTGGAACGCCTTGACTCCCTCGCGCGACTCCTCGGTCTGGTAGTACAGCTTGAGTGCATACAACCCCATGCCGGCAATGCCGGCGTGGTGCGCCGTATCCATGTTGAACGAGCGCTTGGCGATCGCCAGCGCCGTGGGACTCTTCTCCAGGATCTCATCGCACCACTTCTGCACTTCGGCATCGAGTTGTTCGTGGGGCACCACCGCATTCACCAGACCCATCGCCAGCGCCTCGGCCGCGCTGTAACGCCGGCACAAGTACCACATCTCGCGCGCTTTCTTCTCGCCGACCACCCGCGCGAGCAACGCCGTGCCGTAGCCGGGATCGACCGACCCGACCTTGGGACCGACCTGCCCGAACACCGCCCGTTCCGACGCGATCGTGAGATCGCAGACCGTGCACAGCACATTGCCGCCGCCGATGGCGAAGCCCTGCACCCGCGCGATGACCGGCTTGGGCGCGTCGCGGATCGCCGCGTGCAGTTCCTCCATCGGCAGGCCGATGGTGCCGCGTCCATCGTACTGGCCCGCGTGTGCGGACTGGTCGCCGCCGGTGCAGAAAGCCCTGTCGCCGGCGCCTGCAAGCACGATCGCGGCCACGGCGCTGTCGTTGCCGGCGCGCTGCAGCGCGTGGATCAGCTCGTCGCAGGTGCGACCGCGAAAGGCGTTCATCTTGTCGGGCCGGTTGATCGTGATCCAGGCGGCGCTCGCGCGCAGCTCATAGAGGATGTCGTCGTATTGCATGCGGGTTTCCAGGAGGGTGTTCGATGCGGGTGTTGCGCGCCTGTCCGGTGGATGGGCTCAGGCGGCGGGTGGACCGGGCGGAAGCATCGCGGTGGCCTCGAGCTCGATCTTGCCGGGATGGTCCAGCAGGTCGGCCACGAAGATCATGCTCATCGCCGGATAGTGCCGGCCCATCTGCCGCTTCCAGATCGCCCCGAGTTCACCGCGGGCGGCCAGGTAGGCCGGCTTGTCGCAGCAGTAGGCGGTCATGCGGCAGATGTGCTGCGGTACGCCGCCTGCAACCGCCAGCACGGACAGCACGTTGGCGAGCGCCTGGTCGAACTGGCCGGCGAGATCGGCGCTAGCGAACCGCTGTTGCGCGTCCCACCCCACCTGCCCGGCGATGAACACCATTCGCCCGGCATCGACCTCGATGCCGTTGGCGTAGCCGATGGGTGGGGCCCAACCTGCGGGAAACAATGCTCGCATGATTCGGGTTTCAGTCGGTATAGCGCGGCGGATCGGGGTCGTTGGCCCAATCCGGGTCCAGCGGCGGCACCTTGTCGATCCAGGCCTGGATCAGAGCCACAGGCTGGCCCTCTTCGACCTGCATCTCGAGCGCCGCGCGGCGCACCGTTTCGCTGACGGACAGGCGGGCCAGCATGGCGAAGAACGCTTCGGCCTGCCGCTCCGCGGCCAGCGCCATCTGCAGCGCATGCCAGGGTTGCATCAGGTAGTGCACCTCGTCGAACGGCAGCATTTCAGGCGACGCATGGCCCGGCCAGTACCGCGCCAGCGGCGTCGGCGGCGCTTCGCGCCAGCCCATCTCGGCCATGATGCGCTGCGCATGCCGGGTCTCGTGGTCGGCCATGGTGCGAAACAGCGCCGCCACGTCGTGGTTGTTGTGCAGCGTCAGTGCGTCGGCGAATTCGTTGTAGCGCTCGACCGCCTCCTGCTCCATCCCCAGCGCCTGCGCCATGAAATCCTGCAGCGTCTGCGGCCCCTGGACCGCAGGCAGATCGCGCCGGTTGGCGGCGCTCACAGCGAGAACTCCGCTTCAAGCTCGGCCACGTCCACGCACGCCGCCGCGGCACCGGTCGGGTACGGCTTGCGATCGCCGGCGTAGAGCACGCCGATGTTGAAGCCGTCGTCGGTCATGATCCGGCGCGCGGCCCGGGCCGCGTCGTTG
>JANXVP010000266.1 GCA_025351615.1 Ramlibacter sp.
CCTATCCCAAGCGGCGCGGCATGACGCGCGTGCCCGAGCTGATGGCCGCCGGCGTCAACGTCGCCTTCGGCCACGATTGCGTGATGGACCCCTGGTACAGCATGGGCAGCGGCGACATGCTGGAGGTGGCGCACATGGGCCTGCATGTGGCGCAGATGACCAGCCAGAAGGGGATCAAGGCCTGCTTCGACGCGGTGACGGTGAATGCGGCGAAGGCGATGCACCTGGAGCGCTACGGGATCGAGGCGGGGTGCGATGCCAGCTTTGTGCTGTTGCAGGCGAGGGACACGATCGAGGCGATCCGGTTGCGGGCGAACCGGCTGAAAGTTTGGAGGAAGGGGAAGGTGCTGGCGGAGACGGCGGAAGTCGTGGCCCGGTTGAACGTGGCTGGCAGGCCGCATTCGGTGGCGTTTTCGAAGGTTTCTTACTGATCCGGGGAACGGTTTACTTAATACGTTAAGTAAAATTACTCAACGTATTGAGTAAATTGTCGATGCCTTACCTTCGTCCGCAAGCCCCATTCTCGCCGCCAGACTGGCGGAGCCGCGCCGCTTCGTCCAGGTTGTCTCCGGCCCGCGCCAGGTGGGCAAGAGCACGCTGGTCCAGGACGTGGTGCAGGCTTCGGGCCTTCCGCATCGCATTGCCAGCGCGGACGAACCGACGCTGCGTGGCGGCGACTGGATCGCCCAGCAATGGGAGGCGGCGCGCCAGACCTGTGACCCCGCGTCGGCCGCGGGCGCCGTGCTGGTGCTGGACGAAATCCAGAAAATCCCCCGTTGGTCCGAAGCCGTGAAGCGCCTTTGGGATGAAGACACGCGGCGCAAGTTGCCGCTGAAGGTCGTGTTGCTCGGCTCCGCCCCGCTGCTGCTCGCCCGTGGCCTCACGGAAAGCCTGGCGGGGCGCTTCGAGCTGTTGCATCTGCCGCACTGGTCGTTGGCCGAGATGCAGGCGGCATTCGGCTGGAACCTGGACCAGTACGTTTTCCATGGCGGCTATCCAGGCGCGGCGCCCTTGATCGGCGACCCGCATCGCTGGGCGCGTTACGTGCTCGACTCTCTGGTGAAAACATCCATTTCACGCGACGTACTGCTGCTGTCGCGCGTCGACAAGCCAGCCCTGCTGCGCCGCCTGTTCGAGCTGGCGTGCCGCTATTCCGGGCAGATCCTCTCTTACACGAAGATGCTGGGGCCATTGCAGGACGCCGGCAACACCACCACGCTGGCCCACTATCTCGAACTGCTCGCCGCGGCTGGTATGGTGACCGGCTTGCACAAGTACGCGGGCGATGCGGCGCGCAGCCGGGCATCCAGCCCGAAGCTTCAGGTCTACAACAACGCGCTTCTCACCGCTGGAACCGGGTTTTCTCTGGCGGAAGTTCGCGCGCAACCCGAACTGTGGGGGCGCCTCGTCGAATCGGCCGTGGGCGCGCACCTTGCCAACGCCGCGGCCGGCGGTGAGTGCGAGCTCTTCTACTGGCGCGAGCGGGCCCGCGAAGTCGATTTCGTTGTGCGCAAGGGCCGGCAGTTGACAGCCATCGAGGTCAAGAGTGGCCGTAGCCCGCAGGCACTGCCAGGCATGGCCGCCTTCACCGCCGCTTTCAAGCCGCAACGAAGCCTGCTGGTTGGCGGCGACGGGATCGCGGTCGAGACATTTCTCTTGCGGCCCGTGAGCGATTGGGCGGGCGGCTGACTGGAGCGCTTTCGAAAAATGGAGTGAACATGCGCAAAGCCGTTCCCCTTGTCTTCATCCTCACGCTCCTCTGGGGCACCAACTGGCCGCTGTTCCCCATCGCCGTTCGTGAAGTTTCGGTCTGGACCTTTCGCGCGGTGGCTCTCTTGGGCGCCGGACTGGTGCTGTTGGCGGTCGCGCGGGTGCGCGGTGAATCGCTACGCATTGCCCGTGCGGACTGGGGCACGCTGCTTGCCGCGTCGCTGACCTACCTGGTGGTCTGGAACGTAGCGAGCACGTATTCCGCCATCCTGATTCCGTCTGGCCAAGCCGCCATCCTGGGCTTCACGATGCCATTGTGGGGCGCGTTGCTCGCCTGGGCTTTCCTGAAACAGCGGCCGGGCGCACGCGTACTGCTGGCGCTCGCGGTCGGCGGTCTCGGGGTGGTGCTGCTGATCGTCAACGGCATCGACGCCTACGCAAAGGCGCCGCTGGGTTTTGCGCTGGGCCTGCTTGCCGGGCTGGGCTGGGCGGCTGGTACCCTCATCCTGAAGCGGCGCCCCATCGCCGCCTCACCGCTCGTGTTGACGGGCTGGCAGCTGCTGGTAGCCGGGGTGCCCCTCGCCGCCGGCGCTTTCTGGCTCAGCGAAGGTGGCTGGTTCATGCCCTCGCGCACGAGCCTGCTCGTCATCGCGTACATCGCACTGGTGCCCATGGCCATCGGCAACCTCGCCTGGTTCGCCATCGTCGGCCTGCTACCCGCGAACATCGCCGGGCTGTCCTCCGTCATGGTCCCGGTGGTGGCGATGGTGGCCGGCGCCCTCGTCCACGGCGAGCCACTGGGCCCGGTGCAATGGGCGTCGATGCTGTGCTGCGCAGCGGGTATGGGCCTGGCGTTGCGCCAGCCCGTTCGCGATCAGTCCTCGGCGACATAGCCCGAGGCTTCGACCACGGGCTTCGTGTCACGGACGTCACATCGGTCTGGTTGCTGAACAGGTCTTTGTGCTTGGCTGTGGGGGGACGACGGCCAGGCTCAGCTTGATGCCCACCACCCCGTTGCACGCGGCGGGCATGCGCGTGGAGCCTCTGCTGTCGGGGGCCACCGCCAGGGATGCGAGCCCGCTATCCCACATGCGATTTCGCCGCTTGAAGCAGAGCCAACGAGAGCTCGTCTTCATGGATTCCTACGTCGCTTGCGCGCGAGTCCGACGGCCGCACTAGCGCGCTGTGCATAAATTGGTGAACCGCAGCCGCCCGGCAGGCGGCGTGAACACAAGAAAGGTACCATGCCCAACCCCACCCCACCAGCCTACGAAGACGTGCTTCTTTTGCTGGACGCCGACCACAAGCTGGTCAAAAAAATGTTTATCGAATACGCCGGCCTCGTCGAAGACGACGCCCCGGCTGCTGCGAAGCAGCAACTGGCGTTGAAGATCTGTCAGGACATCACCGTCCATGCGCAGATCGAGGAAGAGATCTTCTACCCTGCGGTGCGCGAGGCCATCGGCGACGACGGCCTGATCGACCACGCCGAGGAAGAACATGCGCAGGCCAAAGAGAAGATCGCGGAGATCCAGCGCATGTCCGCCGACGACAAGGGCATGGACGACGCGGTGAAGGAACTCGCCACCATGATCGACGAACACGTGATGGAAGAACTCGAAAAAATGTTTCTGCAAGCGCAGTACTCAGACCTGGACTTGCGCGGCATGGTGCCGCAACTGCTCGCACGCAAGAAGCAGCTGCAGGCGCAGGGCGGGAAGATGAAAGAGCCGACCAAGAAAAATCAGGTGGCCGCATGAAAGCACTTGTCTACAACGGTCCGCGCGACGTCTCCGTCAACGAGGTGCCGGACGCCACCATCGAGCGCGCTACTGACGTCCTGGTCAAGATCAGCAGCACCAACATCTGCGGCTCGGACCTGCACATGTACGAGGGCCGCACCGGCATGCAGGCGGGCCGCATCCTCGGCCACGAGAACATGGGCGAAGTCATCGAGATCGGCGCCGCGGTGGACCGGGTGAAGGTCGGCGACCGCGTCTGCCTCCCGTTCAACATCGGCTGCGGCTTCTGCGCCAATTGCGAGAAGGGCCTGAGCGGCTTCTGCCTGACCTGCAACCCCGGCATGGCCGGCGCCGCATACGGCTTCGCGGGCATGGGGCCGTACAGCGGTGGCCAGGCAGAGTACCTTCGGGTGCCCTACGGCGACTACAACTGCCTGATCCTGCCGCGTGGTTCGGAAGAAAAAGAGAACGATTACGTCATGCTTTCGGACATCTTCCCGACCGGCTACCACGCGACCGAGCTGGCCGGCGTTCAGCCAGGCGAAACGGTGGTGATCTACGGCGCGGGGCCGGTGGGTTTGATGGCCGCTTATTCAGCAATCATCCGCGGCGCGGCGCTGGTGATGGTGGTCGACAACCATAAGGACCGCCTGGCGCTGGCCGCGAAAATCGGCGCCGTCCCCGTCGACGACACCGAGGGCATGGGCATCGAACAGGTGATGCAACTCACGGGCGGCGTTGGCGCCGACAGGGGTTGCGAATGCGTCGGCTACCAGTGTTGCAACATGCATCGCGAGGAAGTGCCCAACCTGACGATGAACAACCTGGTCGCCACGGTGAAGGCCACGGGCCGCATCGGCGTCGTCGGCGTGTTTATTCCGGAAGACCCGGGCTCCAAAGACACGCTGCAAAAGCGCGGCCAGATGGCCTTCGACTTTGGCCAGTTCTGGGTGAAGGGCCAGAGCATCGGCACCGGCCAGGCCAACGTGAAAGCCTATAACCGCTTCCTGTCGCGGCTGATCGAGAAGGACAAGGTCAAGCCGTCGTGGATCGTCTCGCACGAGCTGCCGCTGGAGAAGGCGCCCGACGCCTACAAGAACTTCGACGCGCGCAAGGATGGCTGGACGAAGGTGGTGCTGAAGCCGGGGAAGAAGTAGACGTCTTGGTCCGTTGCGTGACGAAGGACCGAGCGCTAGGGAAGGTCTGATCTTGCCCCCGAAAAACGTACTCCATAGCTGAAGTTCAAAATCATGCAATGGAGAGTACGAAATGAGCAAGAGAAATGATGGCCAGGCCCGGGGCAAGTACACACTGGAATTCAAGCTGTAAGCGGTCAGGCTGGTCAAGGGTGGCCAGGGCGTGCCGGTGACGGCGAAGATTCTGGGCGTGCCGGTGCAGACGCTGGGCAACTGGGTTCGGCTCGCCGAGAAGGGCCAGCTCAAAGGGGCCGGCGACAAGCCACGGGCAAGGCCGGCGTGGCAGTCGCATCGATAGCCT
This sequence comes from Ramlibacter sp., assembly GCA_025351615.1. Lineage (GTDB taxonomy): Bacteria > Pseudomonadota > Gammaproteobacteria > Burkholderiales > Burkholderiaceae_C > Ramlibacter. The sequence goes on from JANXVP010000266.1 coordinate 4,950, forward strand.
CACGCGACCGGTCGGCCCGGAGTCCTAATTCCTCGGGTGTTAGATGCTATGAAATTGGGAGCGCGCGGCAAACCGCTGGTTTCAGGCAGCCGCTCTAACCTGTCACCCCACCCGCGCCGGATCGTCGGCTGCCAGCACGTCGGCGAATGCCTCGAAGCTCTTCCACTTCGGCACCGGCGGGGTGACGCCGTGCTGCGGGATATAGGGCGATCGCTCGCCCGCCTGCTGGCGGTGGATGTAGCGCGGGCAGTTCGGAAAGATCAGCCCTGCCCGCACCCGCACCACCAGCTGCGCACCGGCGAAGTCGGCCAGCAGCGGGTCGTCCGCTGCGATGCGGGCGCGGCCGTTGACGCGCAGCCGGCTGGGCCGCTCGAAGTCGATGAACAGCAGGGCCACAGCCGCGTTGAGCGTGACATTGCCGAGGCTGCGGAACATGCCGTTGCCGTCATAGCTCGGAAAAGCCAGTTCGTCGTCGGCCGTGATGCGCACGAAGCCTGCGTCGCCGCCCTTGTACGAGCAGTCCGGCTCGCCATTCGCGTTGGCCGTGGCCAGGAAGAACATCGTGCGCGATTCGATGAAGGCGCGGTCGTCGGCGCTGAAGGCGACGCGGGTAGGTCAGTTTGTACACTCGCCGACATGCAACAGCTTCTTCAGCCCGGCGATACCGCCCAGCGCATCCTCGGCATCGCTTCGCGGCTGGTCCAGACGCGCGGGTTCAACGGGTTCAGCTACGCCGACATCGCCGCCGAGCTGCAGGTCACCAAGGCCAGCCTGCACTACCACTTCCCGAGCAAGACCGAGTTGGGACGGCGCCTGATCGAGCGCTACGAGCGCAACTTCGTCGAGGCGCTTCAGGGCATCGATCGCGAGGCGGCCGGCGATTTCGATCGGCTCGCGCGATACGCCCGCATCTACGCCGGCGTGCTCGCGGACGGGCAGATGTGCCTGTGCGGCATGCTCGCGGCCGAACACGCCACGCTGCCCGAGGCGATGCGCGAGGTGCTGCAGCATTACTTCGACATCAACGAGCACTGGCTCGCCGGCGTGCTGCGGCGCGGCCGCAAGGCGGATGAACTGCGCTTCGAAGGCGCGCCGCGCGAGGTGGCCACCATGCTGCTAGGCGCTTTCGAAGGGGCGATGATGCTGGCCCGCTCGTACGGCGATCCGCGCCGCTTCACCCGCGCCGCCGAACGGCTGCTGGCCGATCTGCGCGGGCCGGCTGTAGCGGGCGCCGGCCGTGCGCGGGGCGGCAGCAAGCTACATCTTCACTAGCACGCTACTTCGCCCCGCCTTCGTCATCGACGGCCTTCTGCACTGCCCGGTAGAAGGCCTCCCGCTCTGCGCTTGCGGCCGGGTCTCTCGCTCCGCCGGCCCAGTTGGCGTTGGAGGCGATGACGATCTTGCGTGTCGGGTCGATGAAGATGCCCTGGCCGAAGATGCCGCGCGCGGCGTAGGTGCCATCCGCGTAGGTCCACCACAGGTAGCCGTAGCCGCGCGCCGGCTGGCCGATGCCGGTGCGGCTGGTGGTTGCTTCCGCCATCCAGCCTTGCGGCACGATCGCCTGGCCGTTCACCATCGCCCCGCCCAGGATGAACTGCCCGAAGCGCGCGAAGTCGCGCGTCGCGGCCTGCACGCAACAGCCGCTGATCTCGTTGCCCGTTTTGTTCAGCAGCCAGGTGGCCTGCTGCTCCATCCCGGCGGGCGCCCAGATCTTTTCGGAGAGGTAGGTCGCCAGCGGCTTCCGGGTGGCCTGGCTGACCAGGATGCCGACCAGGTTGGTTTCGCCGGTGCTGTACAGCCAGCGCGTGCCGGCCGGGACGTCGCGCGGCAGGCGGCGCATGTAGCTCACGAGCGCGTCGACGCCCTCCTCGGGCTTGTGGTTGTTGAAGCGCGCCACATCGGAGTTGGGATCCGCGTAGTCTTCGTTCCACTTCACGCCCGAGTTCATCGTCAGCAGCTGGCGGATCGTCACCTCGTCGTACGCCGAGCCTTTCATCTGCGGGATGTAGTCGGTGACCTTGTCGTCCATGCTCTTGATGTGGCCGTCGCGGATAGCCGCGCCGACCAGCGTGGAGGTGATGGACTTGGCCACGGAAAAGCTGGTCCAGCGCCCGCTGCCGTCGAAGCCCAGGCCATAGCGCTCCAGCCGCAACTTGCCGGCATGCAGCACGATCAGCGCCGCGCTGCGCTGGCCGGCCATGTAGGCGTCGATATCCAGCGGTAGCTTCAGGGGCGGGCCCGGCGGCAGTGGCGATGGCGTGCCGCCGGCCGCCACAACCCGTGACTTGGCCAGCAGCGGAATGCGGTCCAGCGCGCGAAACGCCGCATCGCGCTGCGGCGGGCTCCAGAACAGCAGGTCGCGGTTGGTCGGCAGCGTCGTCAGCAGGCCGCGTGTTTCCTTGTCGAGGCTGAACCAGCCCGCAGTGGCCGCAAAGGCGAGCATGGCCAGCGTGAGGAGGGATATTTTCTTGAGTTTTTTCATAGGAGCTGCCAAAGCTTCATCTCTCACATGTCCGCGCGCCCGCAGTTTACGAATGCAGCATGCTACATCTTTAGTAGCACCGCCGCAGCGCACGAACCCGCTGCCACACAGCCGCAGGCGGCTCCCGCATGGCCATGACTTGCATGCAGCGCTCCAGCCAGCCAGTGCGAGCCTGCATGCGCTCGATGGCGCACTGCAGGTCGCGCAGCACCGACGCGCCGTAGGCTCCCTCGGCCTTCGCGACGGCCTTGCGAAGCAGTGGCAGGGATGGCTTCATCATCGCGAGGTCAATCAGGTCACGGCTGAACACGCTGTCGTCGGCCCATCGGTCCGAGTTGGCCAGCAGTTTGCTCGTGGCCATGTCCAGCACCGTGAGCGTCGCGATGTTGCAAATCTCGTCGGGTGGGCCCGGCGCCTGCAGCGCAATGCGCCCCTCGCGCACGATCTCGATCTTCACCGGCTCACCGTCCACCACCACCCGCGTCCGGATGCCGTACTGGTCCGCGGTCAGTTGGCCCGCCTGGACGAGTGGCAAGCTGCCCGCGCGGACGATTGCAGCCAGTCCGGTAGCCGAGGTCAGTACATTGCGCAGTTCCCGGTAGTGATCGGCGTTCGACACCAGGAAGTCGACGTCGACGGATTCGCGGTATTCGCCGTATCGCAGAGCAATTGCCGTGCCTCCGCCGAACAGGCATTCACGTTCACGCAACAGCGGCCCGTTCAACGCGTTCAGCACTTGCGCGATGCGCTGGTGATGGGGCCGCTCAAACAAGCTCGGCGCTCCCCAGGCCGCGGCGGAGTGCATCGACCAGATCCTTCTCCGACTGCGACAGCGCCGCCGGGTCGACGTGACGCCAGTTGCGCTCATAGATGCCGAGCGCCTCGCGCGGCGTGAGCTCGGACGTTCCGTGGACTTGCCAGGCCAGTTCCTTCAGCTTGGGATAGTCCCCGAGCCGCACGCGGACGGGAATCCAGTCCTTTGGATGGATAGCGGCGTCTTCAACCTGTGGCCCGAGAGGCGCGAAGTACGTACCCAAGCCCAGGGCGAAACAGGCTGCCATGTAGGCGCCCATCGTGACGGAAGGCTCGCCCTTCTCGATGCGGTGCAGCGTGACGCGCGAAATGCCGGCGGCCTCGGACGCAGCGATCGCGCTGATGTGCAGCGCCTTTCGCTGGGTGCGGATCGTCTTGCCGAAGGCAACGAGTGCTTCGGCAGCCTCATGCACGAGGGTTGGGCTGACGGATGGCATATGTTTCTCATTCTATTCAGAATGGACGTTTTGTCAAGAATGGGCAACGTTCTACCGCACACCGCGCGGTTGCTTGTCTCAAAGGATCCTACGGGGGTTACGTGCCGCTCCCGCATGCGTGCGGCCCGCTCTGCATAGGTTGGCGCACCGCGTCCGCAGGGCCAGCGCGGCGTACGGCTTCGCGGGCATAGGCCCGTACAGCGGTGGCCAGGCCGAGTACCTGCGCGTGCCCTACGCCGACTACAACTGCCTGATCCTGCCGCGCGGCTCGGAAGAAAAGGAGAACGACTACGTCATGCTCTCCGACGTCTTCCCGACGGGTTACCACGCGACCGAGCTGGCCGGCGTGCAGCCCGGAGAGACGGTGGTGGTCTACGGCGCAGGGCCCGTCGGCCTGATGGCCGCCTATTCAGCGCTGATCCGCGGCGCGGCGCAGGTGATGGTGGTCGACAACCACAAGGACCGGCTGGCGCTGGCCGAGAAGGTCGGCTCCGTCGCGATCGACGACACCGAGGGCACGGGCATCGAGCAGGTGATGGAACTCACGGGCGGCGGTTCTGGTCCAAGGGCCAGAGCGTGGGCACCGGCCAGGCCAACGTGAAAGCCTACAACCGCTTCCTGTCACGGCTGATCGAAAAGGACAAGGTCAAGCCGTCATGGATCGTCTCGCACGAGTTGCCGCTGGAGAAGGCGCCGGAGGCGTACAAGAACGTCGACGCGCGCAGGGATGGGTGGACGAAGGTGGTGTTGAAGCCGGGGATGAAGAAATAGGCGGCTGACGAGGGAGCTCGCCTGACCACGCCATTGATGCGAGGGTCGGCGCGCGCGTCGCGGGATGCTTCGCGCGTGCGTTATTTCTTCGCGTCGTCGACGATTTCCTTGGCGTCGCCGAGCGCATTCTGCCCCTTGCCCTCGACCTGCTTGAGGACGCTTTGCGCTTGTTCCTTGTTCATCTTGTGCTTTCCATCGTGTGATCCGAAGCCGCCGCCGGCGTCGTACCAGAGCATGTAGTCGTCTTCGAGCTTTTGCTCGAGCCGCGCTGCTCGCGAACATCATCCGGCGAGGCTGAGCTGAAGACAAGGGGTGAATGGCTGCTAAAGCTTTCGTAGCAGTCCAGCCTTGGATTCACTGCCCCACGTTATCCGCGCGCTGCCTGTTGCAGCGCCTTTTTCAGACGACCGAGCGTGTCAGGGAGAGTGGCCGGGCTGGCGTTGGCAAAGCCGAGCGCCAGCGCCTCCGGACGGCTGTGCTTCAGCACGTACCGACTTAGCGGCACGAGCGCGATCTGGTGGTCCTGGCCCGCGCTGCACACTTGGGCGGCTGACAATTTTTTGAGCCATGCAATCGTTGCGAGACCTTCTCCGGCAGCGTCCGGCCGGATGAACGAAGAGAGCTTCGACTCAAGTTCGCGGTTCAGCAATTGCCGGCGCTCCGCGTAGCGCCCGCGCATTCGCTGAATGTGCCTCGCGTAGTGTCCCTGCACCATGAAATCGAACAGGATGTGCTGCAAGATGGGCTCCGCATAGCGCGAGGTCACCGACATCGCGCCCGCGAATGGCTCGACCAGCCATTCCGGCAGTACCACGTAGCCGATGCGCAGCGAGGGGTAGAGCGTCTTGGTGAAGGAGCCGAAGGTAATGACGCGCCCCGCGTGCTCGGAAGCGCCAAGTGCCGGGACCGGCCAGCCGGAGTAGCGAAACTCGCTGTCGTAGTCATCCTCGAAAATCACGGCGCCGCTGCGACCGGCCCATGCGAGCAGATCGATCCGTCGCTGCGCCGACATGATCATGCCCAACGGCGCCTGATGCGCCGGCGTGACGAATGCAAGACGTATCCGCGCCGCGCCGTGCCGCGCCTTGGGGACGGGGAGGCCTTGCGCGTCTACCCCGAGTGGCATCAGGCGCAAGCCGGCGCCTGCCAGCACCGCGGCCGCGCCGGGATAGCAGGGATCCTCGATCACGGCTGTGTCGCCGGGGTCCGCCACGAGCCGAGCGACGATGTCCAACGCCTGTTGAACGCCGCTCACCACGGCGACGCGCTGCGCTGTGCACGATATCCCGCGTGAAAGGCGCACGTAGTCGGCAATCGCCTCACGCAACGGAAGATAGCCAAGCGGCTGCTGGTTCTGCATTGCCGCCGCGTCCAGGCTACGCATGCGCCGCGACGCGATCTTCTGCCAGGCAGTGAAGGGGAAGAGGTCGAACGCCGGGTAAAACGGAAAAAGCGTGGTGTCCATCGCCCGCGCGGGAGCGGCGAACCGGAACTGAAGCAAGGCTGCGGAACGACGCGACAGTCGACGCGTCTCGGCCGAAGCGGAAACATTTCCTCCAGGCCCTACACCCACCGGCCTCGCCGGTTCACGCAGCGGAGCCACCCATGTGCCGGATCCAATTTCGCTGCGCACCAGTCCTTCAGCCGCAAGCAACTCAAAGACTTTCACCACCGTGCCTCTGGCGATGCCGAACGACTGCGCGACCGCTCGCGTCGCAGGGATGCGTGTGCCGGCGGGCAGCCGCCGCTCGATCACCGCAGCTTTCAGCGCGGCATACAGCCAGCGCGACTTGTGCCGCGCTCCGGCCGGTCGCCCCAAGGCTAATTCGAA
>JANXVP010000298.1 GCA_025351615.1 Ramlibacter sp.
CTGGCCCTGGCATTGGGCCTGCACCAGCGCGGCCTGTCCTGCGACATCTACGAGACGGTCCCGGAGATCCGGCAGATCGGGGTCGGCATCACGTTGCTGCCGCACGCCATGCGCGAGCTGGCGCAGCTCGGTCTGCAGGAGGTTCTCGAAGCCGGCGGCATCGAGAACCTGGAGAGCGTGTTTTTCAACCGCTTCGGACAGTTCATCTACCGCGAGCCGCGCGGCCGCCATGCGGGCTACGCGATTCCCGAGATCGGCATCCATCGCGGCAAGTTGCACCAGGCGCTGCTGGATGCGGTGAAGCAGCGGCTGGGGGAGGGCGCGATGCACCTGAACCACCGGGGCGTGGGCATCGAGCAGGACGAGCAGGGCGCGACGATCGCTTTCCAGACCAGCACCGGCCAGTCGCTGCCGCCGGTGCATGCCGATGTGGTGATCGCCTGCGACGGCGTGAACTCCACGCTGCGCCGCCAGTTCTATCCCGGCGAGAAGGTGGCGTTCGCGGGCATCAACACCTGGCGTGGCGTGACCGTGCACAAGCCCATTCTCACCGGCAAGAGCTACATGCGGATCGGCTCGATCGAGACCGGCAAGATGGTGATTTACCCGATCGCCGACAACGTCGATGGCCAGGGCAGCCAGCTGGTCAACTGGGTCGCCGAGATCCGGCAGGAAGGCGCGCCCATGAACGACTGGAACCGGCCGGGCGACGCCGCCGATTTCATCGACATCGTCGGGGACTGGCGCTTCGACTGGCTGGACGTCCCGGCATTGATTTCCAGTGCGTCGCAAGCCTTCGAATATCCGATGGTCGACAAGGATCCGGTGCCGCGGTGGACCTTCGGGCGCCTGACGATGCTGGGCGACGCCGCGCATCCGATGTACCCGCGCGGCTCCAACGGTTCGGCCCAGGCGCTGATCGACGCCCGCACGCTGGCCGATCAGCTGGCGCAAGGGGGGGATCCACGCGCGGCGCTGGCCCGTTACGAAGCGATGCGCCTCGGTCCGACGGCGCGGGTGGTCGAGACCAACCGCACCGTGCCACCGGACTTCATCATCATGAAGGCCGATGAACTGAGCGGCGGCAGGCCGATTCAGGGCAGCATCGACGACCTGATCGGTCAGGACGAGTTGCGCCGGATCTCCGACGCCTACAAGGACGTCGCCGGCTTCTCGATCGAAGCGCTTAAAAAATAGGCAGAGTCAGTTGAGGTAGCGCGGGCGGGCGGGCCGCGATGCGCCGTCAGGCAGCGTTGCATCGTCCAGCGCAGCGGCAGGCAGCAGGGGCTCGCGCCAGCCGGATTGCGCCAATGCCTGGTCAAGCAGGTGCTGCAGGCCCTGCATCAGACGTGGTTCCATCTCCATCTGGAAGCGCCGCTGCAGCGGCGGCTTGGCATCGGCTGGCTCCGGCCTGGCACCCAGGTTCTCGTTGAAGCTCAGCCGCAGGCGGCCGCCGGGCAGGGGCACGGCATCGACGTCGGTCACCATCAGCGGCTCCTCGCCGAGCGGCAGTTTCTGCTCCTTGTCCTGGTAGGGCGTTTCGAAGTCGGCGTGCTGCAGGAATTCTTCCTTGCGAAAATCTGTCAGCATCTTCTTCATCTGGCCGTCCGCCGCATCGAGGGAACTGCCAGCGGCTTCCAGCCGCAACAGATGGCCGGTCATCGCCTTGCTCAGCAGAGGCCACAGGCCCAGTATCAGGCGACGGGTCAGCCACAGCCGTATTTCCTCGCCCGCCGTCGTATTGATGCGGGCCAGGATCCGGTCTTGCTCAGGCAGATAGGTGACCGACAACTGGTGAATGTTCATGCTGATTGATTCTAGTCATGCAGGGCAGGCCGCCCCTGACCTAGAGTGACCCTTGAAAAGCTGGGGACAAGCCTAAGCTTTGAAAGATTGGAGCACCTGACATGCGTTTAGACAAACTCACCACCAAATTCCAGGAAGCGCTCGGCGAGGCGCAGACGCTGGCACTGGGCAACGACCACGCCTACATCGAGCCCGCGCACCTGCTGGTTGCCATGTTGCGCCAGGAAGACGGGCCCCGGGCGCTGTTGCAGCGGGCCGGTGTGAACGTGCCCGGCTTGCTGGCCGGCAGCGAAGCCGCGATGCACAAACTGCCCACGGTGCAGGGCCAGGAACAGGTCCAGGTCGGGCGCGACCTGGTGTCGCTGCTTCAGGCAGCCGAGAAGGAAGCGATCAAGCGCGGCGACCAGTTCGTCGCCGGCGAGCTGTTCCTGCTGGCCCTGGCCGACACCAAACAGGACATCGGCACCGTGGCACGCGCCAACGGCCTGTCGCGCAAGTCGCTAGCGTCGGCGGTGGATGCGGTGCGTGGTGGCCAGAACGTGGACAACGCCGACGCGGAAGGCCAGCGCGAGGCCCTGAAAAAATACTGCATGGACCTGACCGAGCGGGCCCGCATGGGCAAGCTCGATCCGGTGATCGGCCGCGACGACGAAATTCGCCGCGCCATCCAGGTGCTGCAGCGCCGCACCAAGAACAACCCGGTGCTGATCGGCGAACCCGGTGTCGGCAAGACCGCCATCGTCGAAGGCCTGGCACAACGCATCGTGGCCGGCGAAGTGCCCGAGTCGCTCAAGGGCAAGCGCGTGTTGTCGCTTGACATGGCGGCGCTGCTGGCCGGCGCCAAGTTCCGCGGTGAGTTCGAAGAGCGGCTCAAGACCGTGCTCAGCGAGCTGGCCAAGGACGAAGGCCAGACCATCGTCTTCATCGACGAACTGCACACCATGGTCGGCGCCGGCAAGGCCGAAGGCGCGATGGACGCCGGCAACATGCTCAAGCCGGCGCTGGCGCGCGGCGAGCTGCATTGCGTCGGCGCCACCACGCTCGACGAATACCGCAAATACATCGAGAAGGACGCCGCGCTCGAGCGCCGTTTCCAGAAAGTCTTCGTCGGCGAACCCAGCGTCGAGGACACCATCGCCATCCTGCGCGGGCTCAAGGAACGCTATGCCGTGCACCACGGCGTCGAGATCACCGATCCGGCGATCGTCG
>JANXVP010000339.1 GCA_025351615.1 Ramlibacter sp.
CTGTTCGACGAGCCGCCGGTGGCCCTCAGCCTGGCCGGCTTCATCGCTGCGCGGTACACCTACGAAGTCCTGACCGGGATCGAGGGGCCGGTCAGCCGGGCCACCGCGCTGGCCGCATTCCAGAAGCGCAGCGCACTCGACCTGGGTGGCTATCCGGTCCGATTCGATGAAAACCACCGCAGCGCCAGCTACGTCACGCAAAGCATGCTTACCCCCGACGGACGGGTGGTGGGCTGAGCCCGCAGGGGCCCACGCCAGCGGCGCCGATGCTATGCTGGACCACGCTTCCCGAGACCCCGCTTCATGCAAAACGGAACCCTGCTCGCCGCAGTCGATCTCGGGTCGAACAGCTACCGCCTTGAAATCGGCCGCGTCGACCACGGGCAGATTCCCCGGACCGAATACCTGAAAGAAACCGTGCGCCAGGGCAACGGCCTGGACGAATCGCGCAACCTGACGGACGAGGCGATGCAGCGGGGCTGGGACTGTCTGGCCAGGTTCGGCGAGCGGCTGGCCGGTTTCCGCAAGGCCCAGGTTCGCGCCGTCGCCACCCAGACCCTGCGCGAGGCGCGCAACCGCGACACCTTCCTGGCCCGGGCCCACACCATCCTGGGCTTTCCGATTGACGTGATTTCCGGCCGGGAAGAAGCTCGCCTGATCTATCAAGGCGTGGCCCACCTGCTGCCGCAGTCGGACGAGCGCCGGCTGGTGGTGGACATTGGCGGCCGCTCGACCGAGTTGATCCTGGGCCAGCGCTTCACCGCCAACGTGACGGAAAGCTATCGGGTGGGCAGCGTGGCCTGGTCCATGAAGTACTTCGCCGACGGCCAGTTCACCGAGTCCGCGTTTGCAAGGGCCGAAGTGGCCGCCAAGGCCGTGCTGGACGAAGCGCTGAGCGCCTACCGACCGGGCGAATGGGACGTGGCTTACGGCGCGTCCGGTACCATCGGCGCGGTGGCCGACGTGCTGACCGCGGCCGGCCACACGCCGGGCCTCATCGACCGGGCCGGCCTGGCGTGGCTGCATGACCGCCTGCTGGCGGGACGCTCGGCCGACAAGCTGCGCCTGGACGGCATCAAGGACGACCGGCGGGCCGTGATCGGCGGCGGCGTCAGCGTGCTGCAGGCAGTGTTCGACCTGCTGGAGATCGAGCAGCTGCACGCGGCGCAGGGGGCGCTGCGCCATGGCGCGCTGTACGACCTGCTGGAGCGGGAGCACAGCGAAACCGACATCCGCTCCACCACCGTGCAGCGGCTGGCGAGCAGGTTCGGCGTCGACCAGTCGCAGGCCTTGCGGGTCGGCAAGGTGGCGGGCCTGTTGCTGCGCCAGCTTCGCAGCAAGGACACCCCGGTCGAGCTGGACCGGTTGCTGCGCAAGCTCGGCTGGGCCGCCCAGCTGCATGAAATCGGCAGCGGAATCTCGCACAGCGATTACCACAAGCACGGCGCCTACATTCTGGACAACGCCGACGCACCCGGCTTCGCGCAACCGGAACTGCACCGCCTCAGCCTGCTGGTGCTGGGCCACCGAGGCAAGCTGCGAAAGCTGGAGGCAGACTTCGAGGACGAGCTGTTCGTCCAGCAGCTGTTGTGCCTGCGGCTGGCCGTGATCCTGTGTCACGCGCGGCGCGACCCGGACCTCAAGGGGATGGAGTTGCGCGGCGAGGGCCACGTCGTCACCCTTGCGTTGCGTTCCGACTGGTCTCAGGCCTGGCCACAGTCCGCCCACCTGCTGCGCGAAGAAATGACGGCCTGGCAGAAGACACCCTGGGTCCTGGCGCTGGCGTGACACCAGCGAACAGCCGGGGCGAAGCGATCACTTCCAGAATGGTCGAGTCCGGGCGAAGTTGCGGATCGCCTGCTGGCAAGCCAGTGCATGCGGTTCGCGCCGCGCGCTCAGCCACCCGGCCGCAAACCAGGCCCGGGGTTCGGCGCTCGCCAGCCCGCGGTAAGAACGTAGCGCCATCATTTCGTCGTTGAACAGCCCCAGCGCGTCCTGCAGCGGCTTGAGGCAGTCGGCGAACGCGCGGGTCTTGTGCGATTGAAACAGCGGCGCCGCGAATTCAGCCAGGTAGCGCAGGCGCTTCAGACGCCTGCGCACGCGATGCTGGCGAACTTCGTCCAGACTGGCAAAGCGGCTGCCGTCCCTGAGCACCTGCGCATGAAGCTTCGCCAGCGACTTGCGCACACGCTTCTTCGTGCGGCCATGATCGGGGCCGTCCCTTCCCCTCTCCCGGTATGCGAAAGCAAGCAGCGCCAGCAGGCTGTCCTGGAAGGCCGCAGCGCGCACCGCCGCTGCGGGGTCAGGCGTATCCGCCTCGAGTGCGGCGGCAGGAATCGCCGGGCCGCCTGCGCCCTCAATCTGCGGCTCGACAATGCACGCCAGGTGGCTGCGGTCTCGATGCAGGCCCAAGGCGCGGAAGACTGCAATCAGCGGCACTTCCCACCCGGGGTCGATGCCCTCCGTGAGGCTGGACAGTTCCCGCAGCGCCGTGCGCAGGCGCCGGATCCCCACTCGCAGCTGGTGTATGTCCTCGGCATCACGGCTGCCACCGGCCACTTCGCTGGCACCGGACACCACCGGCCCGAGGCAGGCCGCCACGACGGCCGCCACGAGCGCCTCCCCGCCAACGCGCCGGCCGTAGTCCGGAACCACCGTGCACCAGACACCGGGCGCAGCCATGCCTGCCAGGCGCTGGCCCTTCATGGACTTGCTGATCGTGCTCAGCCAGAGGCCGTGAATGCCGCAGCCCTGACGCGCCAGCTGCAGCACGTCTTCAGCACGCCCCTGCTTCAATTCCAGCTCAAGTTCGCGCACCGGAACCGACTGCGTACCGGCAACGATGCGTCCCTCGTCGAGTGAGATTTCCACTTCCGACTCGCCGTGCAGGACGGTCAGGGACAGCCGGGTGACATCGGTTTCGTACCGGGGAACGAGCGGGGGGAAGGCGGCGCCGGCCTTGGGTTTGAGCGCGCGCCGGATCGCTTCGCCGACCGGCGTGCCCGAGTGGCGCGCCAGGTCCACCGCAGGTGTCATGCCGGCCTCGTCCGCAGCCACCACAGCGTTGTGCTCGAGCCGCTCGAGCGGCCCGCTGCCGGGTGCCTTGGCAGTCTGGACCCACTTGCGCCCTTCCTGCCGCATGCGGACCACAATGCCGCGCCCCGCCAGCGCACTGTCCTGGGTGTCGAAATACGTTGCGCGCAGCCGCTGGCGGTTCGTCTTGCCCCGCTTCAGCGCGACGACCAGGGGCTGCAGCCGGTGCGACGGCACTTCCAGCTTCAGTTCGAATTCGGTCATGGCTTGTTGCTCCATGGCGTCTGCCGCAAGGGCGATTCATGACCGTGTCATCAGAACCTGCTACTTGTCCCTGGTTCGACCCGCGAACGCCGCAAACGGTATTTTCGCGCAGGCCGTGTCTTTTTGGAGGATCAGGATGTTTCATTTTTTTCCCCCGGTCGGCTTCAGGGAAGCCCGTAGGTATTCAGACCCGCCCAGCGCCACCGAGCTGGACGACGAGGACCTGCGCCGATTGGGGGCTGGCTCGGCGCCTGCAGCGCGCCAGCTCGAGCTTTTAGCCGGGGCCAATTCCGGACGCGCTCAGACTTCGGCCGGGAGCTCGATCTTGAACAGGGTCTGGCCTTCCATTGCGTGAAGTGAGACCGTCAGTGCCCTGGTCCGCGCATCGATCCGGCCGATGCCGAAGAACTGCAAGCCGTCGCTTGGCGGGCGATTCTGCTTCATACCCGCCGGGACGCTGACGAAGTTCACGTCGGGGCCGAAGGTCTTGTCGATCGTGCCGGGCCCGAAAGTGCCCGCGTGGAGGGGACCGCCGACAAATTCCCAGAACGGCTTGAAGTCGGTAAAACGTGCGTTTTCGGGTCGGTACTGCGTCGCCGATGCATAGTGAACGTCAGCCGTGACCCAGACCACATTGCTGATGCGGCGGCGCTTGATGAAGGCCAGCAGCTCGGCCACTTCGAGCTCGCGCCCGGAAGGTGCGCCGTCATCCCCGTTGGCCCAGGCTTCGTAGGTGCCTTGCGGAACGTCGGGATTGAGATCGGGCACGACGATCGACAGCGGCATGTCGCTCGCGATGACTTTCCAGGTTGCGCGCGAATTCGCCAGCTCCTGCTTGAGCCACTTCATCTGCGTGGCGCCCAGGAAATCGGCGTCGCCGCCGGGCGCGGTCTGCCGGTTTGCGGAATTCGGACCGCGGTAGCTGCGTTCGTCCAGCATGAACACGTCGACCAGGGGGCCCATCCGAAACGCTCGGTAGACCCGCTCCGGGTCGACCGGATCGAATCGCATCGGGTTGTATTCGAACATCGCGCGGTTGGCGCGGGCGGCAAGCAGTGAAGCGCTGCGATCTTGATAACGCTTGTCCTCGGGACCAATCCGCTGGCCCGGGTACCAGTTGTTGCGGGTTTCGTGGTCGTCCCACTGAACCAGCAACGGCACTTCCGCAGCGAAGCGGCGTTTGTTGGTGTCGCGAAGGTTGTAGGCAAAGTTGCCGCGGTAATCGTCCAGCGATTCGGCCACCTTGCTTTTGGCCGGGGTGACCAGGTTTTTCCAGAGGCTTCCGTCATCGAGCTTGACTTCCGCCTGGATCGGCCTGTCCGCATAGATCTGGTCGCCGGAGTGGATGAAGAAGTCAGGGTTGAATTTGCGCATCGACTCGTAAACCCGATAGCCCCCCATGGCTTCGTTGATGCCCCAGCCTTGCCCGGCCTCGTCGCCGGAAAAGGCGAACACGACATCGCGAGGCCCGTCGGAAGGCGTGCGGAACCGGCCGGTCTGGGGCACGCTGTAGAGGGTGGGGCTGGCCAGGTCCTGAAACTGGATACGGTAGAAATGGGTTTGTCCCGGAGCGAGACTGCTCAGGTCGACCCGGGCCGTGAAATCACTTGTCTCGAGGGCGGCCGGCCCGATGATCCTGCGCGCGTCCGCCATCGACTCGGTCGTCGACACGTCAACGATCATGCGCGCGGCCCGGTCAGCGCGGCTCCAGACGATCGCCCGGCGATCAGTCACATCTCCGCTCATGACGCCGTAGGGCATTTGCGGACGTGCCGACTCCGGCGTGATCACTGCGGGAGCCTGCCCCTGGGCCAGCACGCCGCGCAAACCAGCTCCCGCTGCCAGGCCGCCAAATGTAAGTAACCGAAGCGCGCCACGGCGCTCGGGATCGAAGTTGGGCTTGTCGCTCATTGAATCTCCACGATGAGTCTTGAGTCTGAAGAACTCAGATGTCAGGCCGATGACGACAGGAAGTGAAACACGAGCGTTGGTGGCTCGCGCTCGGACACCGCATTGACTCGCGAGTCGAGCGGTTAGTCACAAGCGCCGCCTTCCTTTGTGGACAACTCTCCCGCCAGGTCACACAGCGGGCCACCGTCGTTCGGCTGACGCCTTGGCGCGGCCACCGCCTGATGCTCTAATCGCGGATGGCAATTGATCTGGTCGATGAGCTCACCAGCTTCAACGCCGGCCGCGACCCGCAGCGGCTGGCGATGAAGTACGCCAAGCTGCGTGCCAGCCCGTTCCTGTTCCTGCGCGGCACCTGCCATCTTTTCTATGCCCGGCTGCCGAAGGAGAAGGTCTTCACGGATGCTCCGGTGGGCTGGATCTGCGGGGACCTGCACTTCGAGAATTTCGGCACGTACAAGGCGGCCAACCGGCTGGTGTACTACGACATCAACGATTTCGACGAGGCGCTGCTCGCACCGGTGACCTGGGAGCTGGTGCGGCTGCTCACGAGCATCCTGGTCGCCCGGCAAGACCTGCATCTCAAACGTGCCGGCGCGGCTCGCCTGTGCAAAGCGGTGATTGATGCCTACGCCCAGGCCCTCGCGAACGGTAAGGCCAGCTGGGTCGATCGCGACACCGCGCACGGCCCCATACAGCAGCTTCTGCAGGGTTTGAAAGAGCGAAAGCGGCCGCAGTTCCTGGATCGCCGCACAACACTGAAAGGCCGGCTTCGTTCCATCCGCTGCGACGGCAAGTACGCGCTCGAGGCAACGCAGGAGCAGAAGCGCCACGTCATCGATCTGGTTAACAGGTATGCGTCGAGCGTCGATCGGCCGGAGTTCTTCAAAGTGCTCGATGTCGCCAGGCGGATCGCAGGAACGGGAAGTCTCGGCGTTGAACGGTACGTCGTACTGGTCCAAGGAAAAGGGTCGCCGGCCGGCAACTATCTGCTCGATCTCAAACTGGCACAGCGCTCCTCGCTCGAAAGCAGGGTCAAGGTCAAGCAACCTCGATGGAAATTGCGGGCGGACCGGGTGGTCGCGCTGCAGCAGCGGCTGCAGGCGGTTTCGCCGGCGTTCCTGGCCCATGTCGGCGCGGGCAGGAAATCTTATGTCCTGCGCGAGCTGCAGCCCAGCGAAGACCGGCTGGCCATCGGTGACCGGAACGTTTCTCCCGACGAGATCGAATCCTTGCTGCGGCAGATGGGTCAGCTGGCCGCCTGGGCCCAGTTGCGAAGTTCGGGGCGACAGGGCTCCGCTGTCGCGGATGCGTTGATCGCCTTCGGCGCCGCCCGGAACAAGTGGACACGCGCCCTGATGAAAGCCGCCCAACTGTGCGCCGAACAGGTCACCGACGATTGGCAAACCTACTGCGTTGCTTACGACAAGGGAGCGTTCCGGCCACGCCCGACGAGAAAGGCCGGAATCAGGGCTTGATCCGCTTCCAGCTGGACGGGCCGAAGGCGTCGGCACCGTTGGATCGGTATCGGGGCACGGCATATCCTGCCTTTCCGGATGCTTTGACTGACGGCTG
>JANXVP010000341.1 GCA_025351615.1 Ramlibacter sp.
CTGTTGTAGCCGGAATTGTGCAGGCGGGTCACGCTGGCGCCACCGCTGTTCGATACGCGCTCCAGGGTCGCGTCAACGATGCCGAACAACGTGACGGAAGATTGGGCAGAAGCCACGCCGGCGGACGCCAGCACAGCCAGAGCAATCAGGGACTTTTTCATTGCAAGTTTCTCCAAGGTTAAACATAGGGCTCCGGTGCGAAGGGGTCACTTGATGCAGGCACTTTTGCGCTCCCGCCGGTTCCCCGGGCCAACCTCCTTTTGGGAAGTTGTCGTTATTGCACCAGAGCGCCCTTTCTTTCGCAAAGTATTTAGGCAGGTTGCAGGCTTTTCGTTGCACTGCGACAACATTCTGGAACTGCCCAGTGGACGCGGCGCAACATTGATTTTTATACGTTTCCATTTGTAATCGCGCCGTAATGACTACTGAGTCAGCAACCGGCACAAGTCGTCCGGAGGTGGAGATAAACTGGCGGGATGATGAGACCGCTGGACGAGTTCCTGAGTGCCGCCGACGGTGCCTTGCGCACCCTTTTCGCGAGCCCCCGGGCGCTACGCCCGCGTCCTGCAGTGCCTGGCACTGACGCTGCACTGACCCCGGACGAAAAGCGCAGGGCCGCGGCCCTGATGCGGGTCAACCACGTCGGGGAAGTCTGCGCGCAGGCGCTGTACAGCGCGCAGTCGTTGAGCACGCGCGACCCGGCGCTGAAAACCCAGTTTGAACACGCCGCGCGCGAGGAAACTGACCACCTTGCCTGGACCCAGGCCCGCCTGGACGAACTCGGGTCACGCCGGTCCTTTCTCAACCCCCTGTGGTACGCCGGCGCGTTTGGCATGGGACTGGTGGCGGGACGCTTAGGCGACCGCGCCAGCCTTGGCTTCCTGGTCGAAACCGAACGCCAGGTCGAAGCGCACCTGCAAAGTCACCTGGCCAGCCTGCCCGAGGCGGACCATGCATCGCGCGCCATCGTCGACCAGATGAAGCAGGACGAAGCAAACCATGCCGCCCAGGCTCTGGCGGCCGGTGGGGTCGAATTGCCTGCGCCGGTTCGCGTCATGATGCGCGTCGCCGCGCGCATCATGACGTCGACGGCCTACTACTTTTAACTCAAGCCTCCCTGACATCAACGCTGGAGGTGATCTCCGCCGTGCTGGCCAGCATGATGGTCGCGGAACAGAATTTGTCGTGACTCAGGGCGACAGCACGCTCTACCGCGCCGACAGGAATGGCCTTGCCCGTGACGGTGAAATGCAGGTGGATCTTCGTGAACACCTTGGGATCCGCCGGCGCTCGCTCGGCCGTCAGCTTGACAGTACAGCCGCGCACGTCATGCCGGCCCCGCTTCAGGATCAGGACGACGTCGTAGGCGGTACACCCACCAGTGCCCGCCAGCACAGTCTCCATCGGCCGCGGCGCCAGGTTCTGTCCCCCATTCGCGGGCTGGGTCGCATCCGGCGCCCCGTCCATGACCAGGACATGTCCGCTGCCGGTTTCCGCCACGAACCCCATCCCGGAACGGGCGCCAGTCGCTCCAGTCCAGCTCACCGTGCATTCCATCATTTCTCCGTCATTTCGTTGCAGTCAAACGGCGTCCCGGCCGCACAGTTGTGCTGCATTGCAGCAAAAGTGTGGCTATACTGGATTCGAGCATTGCCACGCGGCTTTGCACCGATTGTCTCCTCCACCTCTCCAATGGGTGGATTCAGCCCCTGACTCGCAAGGTTCAGGGGCTTTTTTCCAGCTCTTGACGCCACCTTATCATCAGCCGCAATGAAGAAGCCGTTGCAACCAGCCGACTACCTGAAGAAGATCCTCACTGCCAGGGTGTACGACGTCGCGGTCGAATCCGCGTTGCAGCCGGCCAGGAACCTGAGCCGCCGGCTTCACAACAAAGTGCTGCTGAAACGCGAGGATCAACAGCCGGTTTTCAGCTTCAAGCTGCGCGGCGCATACAACAAAATGGTCCAGTTGAGTCCCGAGCAACTCAAGCGTGGGGTGATTTGCGCCTCGGCCGGCAACCATGCGCAGGGCGTGGCGCTCTCCGCCCACAAGCTGGGATGCCGGGCCGTGATCGTGATGCCCGTCACCACCCCACAGGTGAAGATCGACGCCGTCAAGGCCTTGGGCGGGGAGGTGGTGCTGCACGGCGACAGCTATTCCGATGCGCACGAAAGGGCGATTGCACTCGAGCAGGCGCAGCAACTGACCTTCGTTCATCCATTCGACGATCCTGACGTGATCGCCGGCCAAGGCACCATCGCGATGGAAATCCTGCGCCAGCATCAAGGTCCGCTCGATGCCGTCTTCGTCGCCATCGGCGGCGGCGGCCTGATCTCGGGGGTCGCCAACTACATCAAGGCGGTGCGACCGGAGATCCGAGTCGTCGGTGTCCAGATGAACGACTCGGATGCGATGGCGCAATCGGTGGCGGCGCGCAAACGCGTGACTCTGGCGGAGGTCGGATTGTTCTCGGACGGCACGGCCGTCAAGCTGGTGGGACAAGAAACCTTCCGGATCGCCCGCGCGCTGGTCGATGAATTCATGACGGTCGACACGGACGCGGTCTGCGCCGCGATCAAGGACGTCTTCATCGACACCCGCAGCATCGTCGAGCCGGCCGGCGCGCTCGCCGTGGCCGCGATCAAGCAGTATGTCGCCGAGCACAAAACCCGCGGCGAAACCTATGCGGCGATCCTGTGCGGCGCCAACATGAACTTCGACCGTCTGCGTTTCGTGGCCGAACGGGCCGAGGTCGGCGAAGAGCGGGAAGCGCTGTTCGCAGTCACGATTCCGGAGGAGCGCGGCAGCTTCAGGCGCTTTTGCGAACTGATCGGCGGCTTGCCCGGGGGCGCCCGCAACGTGACCGAATTCAACTACCGCATCAGCGACTCGGCACGGGCCCATGTGTTCGTCGGCCTCACCACCCACGGCAAGGGCGAATCTGCGCGGATCGCCGCCAACTTCACCCGGCAGGGCTTCGAGGCGCTGGACCTGACCCACGACGAACTGGCCAAGGAACACATCCGCCA
>JANXVP010000353.1 GCA_025351615.1 Ramlibacter sp.
GACAAAGAGAACGCCTTCCGTGCGCGCTTGCTTCGCAGCGATAAAGGCGCCATAGCTGCTTGCGCCCGCGGTGCCGCCCGGCAGCGCCCCGTAATTCAGGTCCACACTGTCCTTTACGAAGACTGGCGTCGAATTGACAATGTCAGCCAGACGGGTCGTCCGCGCCCGGTAGATCGCCGTGCTGCTCGAGCTCGAGGCGTTGGCCTCATTGGTCGCGTCGCCACGCAGGTAGGCGATCAACGCGGCGTTGACGGTTCCTGTCATCGCGCTGGTCAGGCCTGCCCCCGTCATGGCGCTGTAGGTGAAGGGCACAGCCCGGGTGCCGCTGGTCGCGCCGGTTCCGACATAGATGTTTCGGCTTGCCGCCGACGGAATCAGCGACGAATAGGTTTTGGCGCCAGTGACGGGATCCGTGGACAGCAGCGTCTCCACCTGCCATGCAGTTCCTATTTGGTTGCCCGAGGTGGGATCCAGGTTGTACGCGGTCACATCGCCGTTCCAGCTGATCGGCGTGTAGCTCGGCGTGTATTTTTTCGTGTCTCTTGTCAGGCTGGCGGTGGACACCGCAACCCCGGCCTGCGATCCTTCCTTGCCGCCGATGTCGGACATCATCTGCAGGATTGCGCTGTTCAGTTCGCTCGTGGTCTTGGCGTTCAGCAGCTTTCCGCGGCCGTTGACGGTGGCATGGAACATGTCGTCGATGGCTTTGGGGTCATTTGGGGCCGGCGTCGGCCAGTCCAGCGACCGGGGTGGGGTGGTACCGCCATTGCCCGTCAGCTTGGCCAGCACCGTCGGATCGCTGGCGTCCAGCGTGCCGATCAGCCCAAGGCCGATGGCGTAGAAGTTCATGTGCTGCCAATAGGCCACGTCCCCCGGGACCGACCTCAGGTTGTTGGGAAGATTCGGACGCAGATCGTTCACCCAATACTTCATGGCTACGTCGGCAAAGGTGTTGGAGAAGGCGGTGCCGCTGCCCGTGTCGCTATAGGGTCCGATCGGAGTGTATTGGTAAGTGGTGGGCTGGCTGATCCGCGGCCCGATGGTCGTGTCCACGTCCGCAATGCTGAAATTTTCGTTGTAGTAGCCGTCCGTCATCAGCATCGAATACGACCGTCTGCAGCTCGCGTGGGTCGTGTCTTCGGGAGCGCCGGAGCTGATCGCAGGGTCCCCTGTTGGGGTGTTAGCCCAGGGACCGCCGTTGTCGGCCCGCTGATAGTAGGTGCCCACCTGGTCCACTGCCGCACGGTTCGGCGTTCCACCGCTGGCAGTGACGCCATACACAAAGTTCAGGAAATCGGCTTGCACAGTTGGGTCGTACAGCCGCACCCCCTTGTCCAGCTGGTATGTCGCGCCGCTGCCAGAGAGATGGTTGATGGTTCCCCACCCCAGCCGGAAGGTCGGGTTCAGGGGCTGGAACGAGAGGCCGATACCCGTCTTGGCCAGATTCAGTCGCGTGCTGTGGTAGGCCAGCCATGTCGCATAATTTTGCTGTTCCTGGGCCCATGAGCAGGACGTGGGGCCGCAATCGGTCCGGTTGCGGAACTTGGGGTAGCTGGCGATGGCCGAAGAAGCTGTGTTTGGGTAGGGGAGCACCGTTGCTCCGCTGGCCAGCGGGCTGCCTGAATCCGGGACATAGCCGGGGTTGGTGGAACCGACGCTGAAGTAATTCGACAAGGCCGTCGGCGTGTCGCTCCCGTCCCAGATCCGGTTGGCGGGCTGAGCCACGGCTGTTGTGGGGTTGACCGTATAGACCACTCCACTACCCGGCGCCGCTCCCGTCAAGGTTAAGGTCGGGATGCTTGCATACCCCGAGCCCGCAGTGGTGACATTGATTGCGGAGATGAGGTTGGTGCTCTGCAAGGTGACGGTGAAGGATTCGCCGTAGCCACCCCCGGTACCGCCAAGTGTGATGGTGGGCGGACTCGTGTACCCCGACCCACCGTCATCGACGACGAAGCCGGTGATGACCCGCACTGTGCTGGTCGAAATGCTTGCCGTGTAGGCAGCTCCTGATCCACCCCCTGTGTTATTAAACGTGATCAGGGGTGCAACCAGATAGCCCGAGCCCGGATTCGTAATGGTGATGCTGTTGATCCTGCCGCTGCTGCCGAAGTTCACTCTCCCGGTGGCTGTGACGCCTCCGGCTGGTGCCGCGGTGAACGCTACGGTTGTTGAACCCGCGTAGCCGCTTCCCCTGTTGCCCTGTGTCGTACCGGTTACGGTTTTTGTGGAAATGGTCCCGGTGAGCACGTGGCCAAGCGCCTGGCTGCCCCCTACAGCCGGGGCACTGAAGGCCGCTGTGACGGTGGACGGATATCCGGCGCCGCCGGAGGTCACCCCTACTGCCGGGTTGACTGTCTGGGTTGGGCTGGGGACGACTTGCGCTACCGTCTGGACACCGCCAGACGGCGGTAGGGGGAAGGTAGCAACGATTCCGCTTGCGGGGTAGCCACTGCCTCCCGCTGTGACTGAAATCGTGCTTACGCCATACGTCGTGCTCTGCGGGGGTTTGTAAAAGTAGACGTTAAAAGAGCTGATCCCGGAAGTCGATCCGGCAGGCTGGAAAGTCCCGTCTGCATTCACGCGCCGGGGGTATGTCGTGCGTGGGTCGTAATAAATGCGGTTCACGTCCGGCGACTGTCCCTGGACCGTCACGGGCGGCGCGGTCATGATGGGGTAGAGCGTGCCATCGGTGAAGTTGCTGCCGTTGGAATCGCAGCAGATAAAGCCGGGCCCGCTCATGCCGAAGCCGCCTGCGTAGCCGCCGTATTGGTAGATGGCAGTCGCCGGCATCGACCCCGAATCGTCGAACAGGAAGACGATGTTCGGGGGCACGGCCGCGGTGCGCGACAGCAGCGGGTCCTGCGCCATCTGGGCATGCAGCGACATCACCGTCCCGCAGGCGACCAGGGCGCCCGCGATGAGTTTGAGTTTGCGGTGGAACATGGCGATACCCTTATTGAATTTCGATCGTTGACTGCATCCAGACTTCGCTGCCCTGCGGACGGCTGCGTGCCGCGTCGATCGCGGCGACCTCGGGCCCGAATCCCCGGGCCGTGATGACGTAAGTGGACGTGTTCGAGAGCACGCCGGCGGTGACAACCGGCATCCGTTCGACCAGGCATTCGGGCTGGCGCTTGTAGGTCGCGGTGCCGGTCGCCTGGTTGACATAGGTGGCGGGGATGACAAAGGCGTTGCTGGGGCTGATGTCCCAGGTCACGGTCGATGACATCCACTGTGGCGGGTTCTGATAAGGCTGGATGGTCGGGGTCACAGTGAACGTAACGGTTCCGCTATTGATCTGGACCACAGCACTTTCGCAGTAGCGCAACGCGATTTCTGCGGCCTGGCTCGCCAGCTCGGTGGTGCGAACGTTGCCGGAGACGCTTTCGGTGGAGATGGCGCTGCGGATGCTGAGCGTCGTCAGCAAGGAGATGACCACCAGCATGACGAGCGCGATGATGAGCACCACACCGCGCTGCGTGCCGCGGCGCTGGCGCCGACCTAGCCTGGCGGGAAGGCGGCGGGAAGATTTGGTGAAAAGAAATGGGGCTGTACGCATACGCTTCGATTCTTCAGGAGGGAATACGATTCCGCAGGACGACGGTGGTGCTGTAGGCGCGCCGCAATCGCAGGTCAGACTGGGTGGTGTCCACTGTCTGGTCGCATTTGACGTACTGCGCAGACGCCGCGTCCGAAACCACGGGTCGTTCGCTGCGGACCACGACGCAGATCCGGACCGTCATCACCTGGGCCCATTGCGCGGCGTCGTTCGGCAACGCAGGCACGAAGGTGCCGGGCGTCTGGACGGCCGTCGCGCCCAGGTAGCCGGCAACCGCCAGGCTCGTGGGCGTGGTGTTGGCCGGGGCAGTGCCGTAAACAAATTGGAGATCCTCGATGTTTTCCACCAGGGACTGGGCAGTGCCGCCGCCGTTGCCTTTGCAGTACAGGCTGGGGGAGACGATGGTCGTTGTCGTGCCGACGTAGAACAGGTTCTCCGCGACGGTGAATGTCACCGACCCCGGAACCGCGGCAGACACCCCGTCCCAGATGTTGGCGCTGCCACTGCGCGCTGGCAGGACCTGACCGAGGCAGTCGGTTGCGCTACCGCCGGTTGTCGGCACTGTGTTGTAGCGATCCGCCTCGTAGCTGATGGCGATCGAGTCTGGCGTCGAACCGCCGCCGGCGCTACAGGTCAACGATGGAATATCGGTCGCTGAGCTGATGTTGCTGAATTTGCCGTCGCAGCCGCGAACGATGTACGTGCCCGTGGGGTAGGCCGGGTTGCGCGGCGTCGCGACGTCGTAGTTCGTGCGCTTCGGGTTGTTGCCGGCCATCCGGAATTGCTGGGTCAGGATGGTGAGGACGGCTTGCGCGTCTTCGTTCATGCGTGCCTGTGCCTCGGCCACGCGGGTCGCGCCGGACGCGCCGATGTAGGCCGACACCACCGCGATCATGATCACCAGTCCGATGACCAGCGACACCATCAACTCGATCAGCGACAGGCCCCGGTTCCGGTGCCTGGGAGAGCGTGTTTGACGCAGCGTCATAGTTTGAACCTGACATGCAGGCAGCGGGGTTTCGGGTCGATGAATGGCGTGAAGGTCGGCGCGCCTGTCGGATCAGGACATTCGTCGGAGGTGACGGTGTTCAACGAGGCAAAGGTGCTCGGCTCCTGCCAGATGACCCAGATGTCTCCGTCCAGTCCGTTGCACGTGCCATTGCACGTCACCCGCATGCCGCCCCGGGGCAGCTGTTTGCGGATCGCCTGGTTGGTGTCGTCCTTGTCGAGCGCAGCCATGGCGTCCGGCGTGCAGGCGGGATAGGCACAGGGCGTCACTATCGCCAGCGTGGCGTTGTAGGTCATGGTCTCTTTGTAGGAGTCGTCCGAGAAACCCTGGACATTGGCGCGCATCCGCTCGATGTGCCCGGCCGCGAGGGATGTCGCGGTGGCGCGATAGGCTGCCAGCTTGGGCATCTGGACCGAGAACGCCAGCATGCCGCTCAGGGCAAGCATGCCGAACGACAGGATCAGGATCGCAACCAGCACCTCGAGCAGCGACGCCCCCAGCTGGCGGGAAGGTGTTGGCCTCATTCGTTTCCGCTCCCACAGGAAGTACTGCCATTGCCCGCGATGCGGGCGCGACCGCCCAGGCTGACGCAGATCACGCGCTGGAGGTCGCTGGAAAAGTTGTTGCCCCCGAATTTGAGCTGGGTTGCCGATGCGCTGTCCGACAAGCGCCCCGTCGGCGTGAACCTGAGTTTGGTGGAAGAACTGGCACCGGACTCAAGGATCGCATCGATGGACTTGATCGGCGCTTGCACACGCAGAACGGGCTCATTGGCGTCGAGGGCGCCATTGGTATTGAGGTCCTGGAAGACGATCCAGCCGCTGACCCAGCCCGCGCTATTGGGTCCAGTCCCGGCCCCGCACACGGGCGTGGCCGCCTCCGGATCGTCGCTGCGGCACATCACGACCCCGCCGCCACGCCGAATCGACTCGCTGCGGGTGTAGCGAACGTCCGACAGAAAGCTGTTGACGCCGCTGGACATCGAATTGGACTGAATCAGCTGGAGAAAGGAAGGCGCCGCAAGCATGACCAGGATGGCTGCGATCGTCAATACGACCAGCAGCTCGATCAGGGTGAACCCTCTCTGTTTTTGCATGGAGCCGAGTGTTGCCCCAAAAGCCCGGCGGGCGCGAGGGCTTCAGACGGGTGGTTCCGTTGGCTCGACCAGCGGTGCATTGTTCACAGAAACCACTGGTCTTTTGTCGGGGTTCCATCGAAGGGTTCTGGCTATCTTCAAGCCATGAACAAACACACCACCGCTCCGGCCCTCCTGGTCTCCACCGCGTCGTCCCGACGGCCGGCGGTTCGCCGGGACCGGGGCTTCACATTGATCGAATTGATGCTCGTCGTCGCCATCGCCGCCGTGCTGATGGGCTTTGGCGTTCCTTCGGTGACGGGCATCCTGAACTCGAACCGGCTCACTTCGGCTTCCAATGCGCTTCTGTCCTCGCTGCGCCTTGCCCGCAGCGAAGCCTTCAAGCGCAATGGCCGGGTGATTGTGTGCAAGTCGGCGGACGGCGACACGTGTACCAGCGCCGGTGGCTGGGAGCAGGGCTGGATCGTGTTTCACGATGCCAATCACAACGGCGAGCATGACGGTGACGAAGTTGTCATCGAGCGCGGCAATCCCCTTGCCGGCAGCCTCAGGCTCACCGGAAACTCGAGTGTCGGCAAGTATGTTTCCTTCGTCGCGACCGGCACGGCCCGGATGACGGGAGGCGGGTTCCAGGCTGGAACCGTCACTGTGTGCAATCAATCGGCCGAAGGTGGGGAAGCGCGCCAGATCGTTCTCAACGCGGTCGGCCGTGCCCGCGTTCAAAAGGTCATGGTCGGCAGCTGTGCGTGATTTGCAAGGCCGTCACTTTCTGACTTCATCCACCAGTGTCTTGAACTCGTCGATGTCCTCGAAACTCCGGTACACACTGGCGAAGCGCACATAAGCGACTTTGTCGAGCTTCTTGAGCTCGCGCATCACCAGTTCTCCGATGCGGGTCGATGGGACTTCGCGGACGCCGAGATTCATCAGCTTTTCTTCGATCCGCTCCACCGCGCTGTCGATCTGCTCGGTGCTCACCGGCCGCTTGCGCAGGGCCAGGTTCATGGAGGCCAGCAGCTTGGCGCGCTCGTATTCGATCCGGCGGCCGTCCTTCTTGACCACGGACGGAAAATTCACATCGGGGCGTTCGTAGGTCGTGAAGCGCTTTTCGCAGGCGGCGCACTGGCGCCGCCTGCGGATGAAGTCGCCATCCTCTGCCATGCGTGTTTCCACCACCTGGGTGTCGACGTTGCTGCAGAACGGGCACTTCACACCAGACCCCTGTTATCCATAGACCGGAAAGCGCCGGGTCAGCGCATGGACTTGCTCCCGCGCGGCAGCGATGGTGCCGGCGTCCCGCGGGTTGTCCAGGACGTCCGCAATCAGGTTGGCCGTCATGCGCGCCTCCTCTTCGCGAAAGCCCCGCGTGGTCAGCGCCGGCGTGCCGATGCGCACGCCGCTGGTGACCATGGGCTTTTCCGGATCATTGGGAATCGCGTTTTTGTTGATCGTCATGTGCGCTTCGCCCAGCACTGCTTCGGCTTCCTTGCCCGTGATGCCCTTGGCCCGCAGGTCGACCAGCATGACATGGCTCTCGGTGCGGCCGCTGACAATCCTGAGCCCACGCTGGACCAGGGTTTCGGCCACGACGATCGCGTTTTTTGCGACCTGCTGCTGGTAGAGCCTGAATTCCGGCGCCAGCGCTTCCTTGAAGGCGACAGCCTTGGCGGCAATCACGTGCATCAAAGGCCCACCCTGCAGGCCCGGGAAGATGGCGCTGTTGATGGCCTTTTCGTGTTCCGGCTTCATCAGGATGAAGCCGCCACGCGGCCCCCTCAGGCCTTTGTGGGTGGTCGAGGTGACGACATCCGCGTGCGGGACAGGGTTTGGATAGGCCCCGGCAGCGATCAGGCCAGAGTAGTGCGCCATGTCGACCATGAAGATCGCGCCGACGGCCTTGGCCACCTTTGCAAAACGCTCGAAGTCAATCCGCAGCGAGTACGCGGACGCGCCGGCGATGATCAGTTTGGGGCGGGATTCGTGGGCCTTGCGCTCCATCGCGTCGTAGTCGATT
>JANXVP010000232.1 GCA_025351615.1 Ramlibacter sp.
ATGCGGCGGGCAAGACCATGGAGGAGATCGTCAGCTCGGTCAAGCAGGTGACCGACCTGATCGCGGAGATCGCCGCGGCCAGCCAGGAGCAGAGCGCGGGCATCGAACAGGTCAACACCGCAGTCACCCAGATGGACCAGGTGGTGCAGCAAAACGCATCGCTGGTGGAGGAGGCCACCGCCGCAACAGAATCGATGAAGGACCAGGCCGGCTCCCTGTTGCGGATGGTGTCGCGCTTCAGGCTGGACGCCAGCCAGGCCGAAGTTGACACGCTGCAGCCAGCGTCCCGACCGGTTCCTTCGGCCGGCACTGCCCCCGCTCCCATCAAGGTCAGGGTCAAGCCATCCCTCAAGATGCCCCCTGTCTATGCCGCGGCGCTGGCCGGTCCCAACGGCGCCAGGTTCGCCGGTAACGGGGAATGGAAAGAGTTCTAAAAAAACGGGCGAACCCATTGGGTTGGCCCTCGGGAGATCCATCGATGCGCACTTTCTTCGTCATCGCGACCTTGTTCGCATCTGCTGCCGGCCATGCCGGCGCAGCCGAGCACGTGATCGGCCAGAAGAACAAGGCTTTCACCGTCAGCAACGTGGAAGCGAAAGTCGGTGACGACGTCTTGTTCGTGAACGATGACGGGGTGTTCCACAACATCTTTTCCCTCTCTGACGCACAGTCGTTCAATCTTGGCGCGTACGGCCCCGGCGTCTCGAAAAAAATAAAGCTCGAAAAAGCCGGCCAGGTCGAGGTGGAGTGTGCGATCCATCCGCGCATGAAAATGATGATCGATGTTTCAAGGTAATCAGGTGCAAAGCAGATTCGAACAATTGATAGGCCGGTTCAGGATCGGCGCGCGCCTGACAAGCGGCTTTGGGCTGATCGTCGCCCTGATGCTGGGAGTTGCCGTGATCGGAGTGTCCGGGCTGCGCTCGCTCAATGCGGATCTCAAAGGGATCGTGGAGAGCCGACACAGCAAGACCGAGCAGCTGCACACCATAGTCGATGAGGTGAATGCGGTGTCGATCTCCGTGCGCAACGCGCTGCTGGCCGACGACGCGGGCCGGGCGCCGCACCTCATCCGCGTGGCCCAGGGGCGCGAGGCGCTGTCCGGCCTGCTCGCCGCGCTGGACGCGAGCTTCGCCAGCGAAGACGACCAGGGCAAGCTGCTGCAGCAATCCCTGCATACCGAAAACGCCGCCTACACGGTCGAACTGATCAAGCTGACCCGCGCGCTGTCCGCCGACAACGTACAGCTGGCATCCAGCCTGTTGCATGGCGGGCTGCAGCCGAAATTCGAAACCTACACTGCGGCGCTGCGTGCGGTGAACGCCCACGAGGCCCTGCTCATGCAGCGGGCCCAGCAAAACGCCACGCTTTCCTACGAGAGCGGACGCGCCTGGATCGCCGGCATGCTGGGCCTGGCGATCGTGCTTACCGCCCTGCTGGCGTGGTTGCTGACCCGCAGCATTGTCCAGCCGCTTCGCAGCGCCGTGTCGGTGGCCCAGCGGGTGGCCGATGGCGACCTGACGGTGCAGGTGCGGGCGGGGGGGCGAGACGAGACCGGACAGCTGCTGACGGCGTTGTCGCAGATGACGCAGAACCTGCGCACGCTGGTCGGGGAAGTGGCCGGTGGGGCACACACCGTGTCCGACACCAGCGCCCAGATCGCCCAGGGCAACCTGGATCTGTCGCAGCGCACCGAAGAACAGGCCAGCACGCTGGAAGAGACGGCCAGCTCGCTGGAAGAGCTGACATCGACGGTGACGCAGAACGCGCACAACGCCCGCCAGGCCAGCCAGCTGGCGGTGGGCGCCTCGGAAGTGGCGCGCAAGGGCGGCCAGGTGGTCGGCCAGGTGGTCAACACCATGAGCGGCATCTCCGAATCGTCCAGGAAAATCGCCGACATCATCAGCGTGATCGACGGCATCGCGTTCCAGACCAACATCCTGGCGCTCAATGCGGCGGTGGAAGCGGCCCGGGCCGGCGAGCAGGGCCGGGGCTTCGCGGTAGTGGCCGCGGAGGTGAGAAACCTGGCGCAGCGCAGCGCCGCTGCAGCCAAGGAGATCAAGACCCTGATCGGCGACTCGGTGGACAAGGTCGACGCCGGAACCAAGCTGGTCGATGCGGCGGGCAAGACCATGGAGGAGATCGTCAGCTCGGTCAAGCAGGTGACCGACCTGATCGCGGAGATCGCCGCGGCCAGCCAGGAGCAGAGCGCGGGCATCGAACAGGTCAACACCGCAGTCACCCAGATGGACCAGG
>JANXVP010000396.1 GCA_025351615.1 Ramlibacter sp.
GTGGCGGCGATGACCGGGCCGGCACTCGCCGCAAGCTGCTGGGTCACGAAAGGGGTGGTCTCGCAAGCCTGCCCGTCCCGCGCCAGCTCGCTCCAGCTGGTCACGCTGTAAACGTCGCATGAAACCCCTTCTGCCGCGAGCTGCCGCGCCGCCTTGATCACTTCGGTCAGGATCGCGCCTGAGCCAAGCAAGGTGACGGCAGCCGCCGCCATGTCGGACCCGCCCTGCGCCGCCGCCGGATACCGATTGAACCGGTAGCAGCCTCTGATCACATCGGCATGCGCCCCGGCGGGCAAATCCGGCTGGGCGTAGTTCTCGTTCATCAGCGTCACGTAATAAAAGACGTCCTGCTGCTCCACCAGCATCTCGCGCATGCCGTGGTCGACGATGACCGCCATCTCGCCGGCGAACGCGGGGTCATAGGCCTTGCAGTTCGGAATCGTCGCCGCCACCAGGTGGCTGCTGCCGTCCTGGTGCTGGAGGCCTTCGCCCCCCAGGGTGGTGCGGCCCGACGTGGCTCCCAGCAGGAAACCGCGGGAACGCTGGTCGGCCGCCGCCCAGATCGCGTCGCCAACCCGCTGGAAGCCGAACATCGAGTAGTAGATGTAGAACGGCAGCATCGCGATCCCGTGCACGCTGTAGCTGGTGGCCGCGGCCGTCCAGCTGGCGATGGCGCCGGCTTCGCTGATGCCTTCCTCCAGGATCTGGCCATCCAGCGCCTCGCGGTACGACAGCACCGACCCGATGTCCTCCGGCTCATAGCTCTGGCCCACGCTGGAATAAATGCCGACCTGCTTGAACAGGTTGGCCATGCCGAATGTCCGCGCCTCGTCGGCGACGATGGGCACGATGCGCGGACCGAGCGCCTTGTCTTTCAGCAGGTTGCCGAGCAGGCGCACGAATGCCATCGTGGTCGACATCTCCTTGCCGGCCGCGCCCGTTGCGAAGGCCGCATACGAAGCCAGCGCCGGCACCTGCACTGTGTCGGCCATGGTCTGCCGCCTGGGCAGGAAGCCCCCGAGCTTGCTGCGCTGCTGATGCAGGTAGCGCATTTCCGGGCTGTCGTCGGCCGGCTTGAAGAATTCCAGGCTGGTTGCCTGCGCATCGCTGAGCGGCAGGTTGAAGCGATTGCGGAATTCGACCAGCGCGGTTTCGTCCAGCTTTTTCTGGCTGTGCGTCGTCATCTTCCCCTGGCCCGCCGCACCCATGCCATAGCCTTTCTTGGTGTGCGCCAGGACCACCGTGGGCTGGCCCTGGTGCGCGGCGGCGGCGGCATAGGCCGCATGGATCTTGACCAGGTCGTGGCCACCGCGCTTGAGGCGGTCGATCTGTTCGTCGGTCATGCCCTGCGCCAGCCGCCTCAATTCCTCGTTCTGGCCGAAAAAGGTGTCGCGGTTGAAGCGGCCGTCCTTGGCGGCAAAGGTCTGCATCTGGCCGTCGACCGTGTGCGCGAAAGCGCGGGCCAGCGCACCCGTCGTGTCGCGCGCGAACAGGCCGTCCCAGTCGCTGCCCCACACCAGCTTGATCACGTTCCAGCCGGCGCCGCGAAACAGCTTTTCCAGCTCGTCGATGATGCGGCCGTTGCCGCGCACCGGCCCGTCCAGCCGCTGCAGGTTGCAGTTGACGACCCAGACCAGGTTGTCGAGCCTTTCGCGCGAAGCGAGCGTCAGGGCGCTCATGCTTTCCGGTTCGTCCATCTCCCCGTCGCCGAACACACCCCAGACTTTCCTGCTCCCGCAATCGAGGAGCTGGCGGTGGGTGAGATAACGCATGAAGCGCGCGTGATAGATCGAGCTGATCGGCCCCAGGCCCATCGAGCCGGTCGGGAACTGCCAGAAGTCGGGCATCAGCCACGGGTGCGGGTAGCTGGAAAGGCCACGCGCGCCGGCGGCCGGCGCCGTGATCTCCTGCCGGTAATGGGCCAGGTCGTTTGCCGTCAGTCGCCCTTCGAGGAACGCCCGTGCGTAGACGCCGGGCGCGCTGTGGGGCTGGAAGAACACCAGATCCCCGCCATGCTCTTCGTTGCGGGCCCGGAAAAAATGATTGAAGCCCGCCTCGAACAAATCAGCCGCGCTGGCGTAGCTCGCGATGTGGCCGCCGAGATCGCCGTAAGCGGCGTTGGCCCGCGCCACCATCGCCAGCGCGTTCCAGCGCATCAGCGAGGCCAGTTTTTCCTCGATCGCGAGGTCGCCGGGGAACGCCGGCTGACGGTCCACGGGAATGGTATTGACGTACGGCGTGACCAGTTCTGGTGTCCAGTCCACCTGCGAACTGCGCGCCAGGCGCACCAGTTCATCCAGGACATAGCGGGCGCGCTGCGGGCCTTCGGCAGCGACCAGCGCCAAAAACGCATCGCGCCACTCCGCCGTTTCCTCCGGGTCGGAATCTGTGCCTTCGGCGAGAAATCGGGTGAGGCTGTGGTCGGTCATGGCCTCAACTGTAGGCAGGAACGTACGAAACAGGCCTTCAATCCACAGCGTATATCGGGTCCACCCAGCATAAAATTCTGCGAATCACCATCATTTCAAAATTTCATGCACCTCGATGCGATCGACCTGAAAATTCTGGCCCAGCTTCAGGACGACAGCTCCCTGACCAACGTGGAGCTCGCCAGACGGGTGCACCTGTCGCCATCGCCATGCCTGATGCGGGTCAAGGCGCTGGAGAGCGCTGGCGTCATCGATCGCTACGTTGCACTCACCAGCGCCCGCGCGCTGGGCCTGGGGCTGAATGTCTTTATCTCGATCAGCCTGAAGGAACAGGGCCGGGAATCACTGGCCGAATTCGAACGGCGCATCGCCGAACACGATGAAGTCATGGAGTGCTACCTGATGACCGGCGACAGCGACTACCTGATCCGGGTCGCCCTG
>JANXVP010000461.1 GCA_025351615.1 Ramlibacter sp.
GTGCGGGCGCTGGCGTTCAGCAAGGAAGACCAGCCGCTGGTGAAGCCGTTGTGCCTGATTACCGCCAAGCCTGCGATGTTTGTCGCCAACGTGGCCGAGGACGGGTTCGACAACAACCCCTACCTCGACCGCCTGCGCGACTACGCGGGCAAGCAGAACGCGCCGGTGGTGGCGATCTGCGCCAAGATGGAAGCCGAGATGGCCGACATGAGCGACGAGGACAAGCTGATGTTCCTGTCCGAGATTGGCCAGCAGGAGCCCGGCCTGAACCGACTGATCCGCGCTGCGTTCAAGCTGCTCGGACTGCAGACCTATTTCACGGCCGGCGTCAAGGAAGTGCGCGCCTGGACCGTCGCTGTCGGCGCCACCGGTCCTCAGGCGGCTGGCGTCATCCATACCGATTTCGAGCGCGGCTACATCCGCGCGCAAACCATCGCGTTCGACGACTTCATCGGGTTCAAGGGCGAGCAAGGCGCCAAGGACGCGGGCAAGATGCGCAGCGAAGGCAAGGAGTACATCGTCAAGGATGGCGACGTGATGAATTTCCTGTTCAACGTCTGACGGGTTGACGCTAGGCCGGCCACACCCACAGCAGCGCCACCGTCATTGTGACGTAGCGCAGGAACTTGCCGATCAGCATGTAGGCGACGCAGGGCCAGAACGGCAGCTTGAGCCAGCCGGCCACCGCGCACAGCGGATCGCCGACGATCGGCAGCCAGGACAGCAGGCACGCCTTGGGCCCCAGCCGCTCGAGCCATTCCAGCGCCTTGACGTGCGACTTCGAGTGGCCGTACTTGTCCACCACCTGATGGGCGCCAAAGCCCATCCACCAGTCGAGCATGCCGCCCAGGGTGTTGCCGGCGGTCGCGACCACCATCGCGCTCCAGAACAGGCCGGGATTCAGGCGCAGCAGGCCGAACAGGACCGGCTCGGACCCCAGCGGCAGCAGGGTCGCCGAAATGAACGACACGATGAACAGGGTGCTCAGCCCGTACTGCGGCAGGGCCAACAGCACGAGGACGGAGTCGAGCCAGGTTTGCATGCGGGCCTGAGTATATGGAATGGGTGGACGGGAACCTGTAGGCGCATACGCATTTATCGTTTGGCCGGCCCGGCTTCCGGCGGGCATACAATCGTGCCTCATTTTTCAGCAGCAGCGCTTTTCACGTTTCATGAACATCGGCCCCTACACCTTGTCGAACAACCTGTTCGTGGCGCCGATGGCAGGCGTGACCGACCGGCCGTTCCGCCAGTTATGCCGCCGGCTCGGCGCCGGCTATGCGGTGAGCGAGATGGTGACCTCGCGCCGCGAGTTGTGGAACACGCTGAAAACTTCGCGGCGCGCCAACCACGACGGCGAACCGGGTCCAACCGCGGTGCAGATCGCCGGCACCGACGCGGCGATGATGGCCGAGGCCGCCGTCTACAACATCGAGCGCGGCGCCCAGATCATCGACATCAACATGGGTTGCCCGGCCAAGAAGGTCTGCAACAAGTGGGCCGGCTCCGCGCTGATGCAGGATGAACCGCTGGCGCTTGCGATCGCCCGGACCGTGGTCGATGCCTGCGCACCCCACGGCGTCCCGGTGACACTCAAGATGCGCACCGGCTGGTGCCAGCAGCATCGCAACGCGGTGACGCTCGCGCGCGGCTTCGAACAGGCCGGTGTCCAGATGCTGGCGGTGCACGGACGCACGCGCGAACAGGGCTATGGCGGCGAGGCCGAATACGAGACGGTCGCGGCAGTGAAGGCCGCTGTGCGGATCCCGGTGGTGGCCAATGGGGATATCGCGACGCCCGAAAAAGCGCGAGCGGTGCTGGCGTGCACCGGCGCCGACGCCATCATGATCGGCCGGGCCGCGCAGGGCCGGCCCTGGATCTTTCGCGAGGTGGCGCATTTCCTGGCGACGGGCAGCCACCTGGCGCCGCCGCTGGTGGCCGAGGTGCGCCGCCTGCTGCTCGATCACCTGCAGGACCACTATGCCCTGTATGGGGAATTCACCGGCGTGCGAAGTGCTCGCAAGCACATCGGCTGGTACGTCAAGGCCTTGCCAGGGGGCGTTGCCTTCCGTGCCCGCATGAACCTGATCGACGAACTTGAAGAACAAATGCAGGCGGTTGCGGCGTTCTTCGACAAGCTGGGTGTGGAGACCGACCGGATCCCGGTCGCTACCGCCATCGGCATCGGCGTCGACAGTGACTCCATGGCGGCAGAAGCAGACGCATGAGCAAAAAACACATCGAGGAATGCGTGCGGACCAGCCTGGAGGGTTACTTCCGCGACTTGCGCGGGACCGAGCCGGACGGGATGTACGAGATGCTGGTCAAGGCGGTGGAAAAACCGCTGCTGGAAGTGGTGATGGCCCAGGCCGACCAGAACCAGTCCAAGGCAGCCGAGTGGCTCGGCCTGAACCGCAACACCCTGCGCAAGAAACTGCTCGAACACAGGCTGCTCAAATCATGAACGCACTCATCTCCGTGTCCGACAAGAGCGGCATTGTGGAATTCGCGCAGGCGCTGCACGCGCTGGGGGTGCGGCTCATCTCCACCGGCGGCACGGCGAAGCTGCTGGCGGACCATGGACTGCCGGTGACGGAAGTGGCGCAACTCACCGACTTTCCCGAAATGCTCGACGGCCGGGTCAAGACGCTGCATCCCAAGGTGCATGGCGGCCTGCTCGCCCGGCGCGATCTGCCGCAACACATGGCTGCATTGAAGCGGCACGGCATCGCCACCATTGACCTGCTCGTCGTCAACCTCTATCCGTTCGAGGCGACGGTCGCCAGCCCAGGCTGCACGCTGGAAGATGCGATCGAAAACATCGACATCGGCGGCCCGGCGATGGTCCGCAGCGGCGCCAAGAACTGGAAAGACGTAGCCGTCGTCACCGACGCGTCACAGTACGAGCCGGTGCTCTCGGAGTTGAAAGCCGGCGGGTTGAGCGAGACCACCAGATTCGCGCTGGCCGTGGCCGCCTTCAACCGCATCAGCAATTACGACGCCGCGATCAGCGACTATCTTTCGGGGTTTGGCCAGGACGGGTCCCGCAGCCTGTTTCCGGGCCAGGCCAACGGTCGCTTCGTCAAGCTGCAGGACCTGCGCTATGGCGAAAACCCGCACCAGCAGGCGGCGTTCTACCGCGACCTTCACCCCGCGCCGGGCTCGCTGGTGTCGGCGAAACAGTTGCATGGCAAGGAGCTCTCGTACAACAACATCGCCGATGCGGATGCGGCCTGGGAATGCGTCAAGAGCTTCAGCGAACCGGCCTGCGTGATCGTCAAGCACGCCAATCCGTGTGGCGTCGCGCTCGCGGCCGACCCGTTGCAGGCGTACACCAGGGCCTTCCAGACCGACCCGACCTCGGCCTTCGGCGGCATCATCGCCTTCAACCGCACGCTCGACGCCGTTGCGGCGCAGGCAGTGTCCAGGCAGTTCGTCGAGGTGCTGATGGCTCCGGATTTCACGCCGGAAGCGCTCGAGGTGTTCAAGAGCAAGGTCAACGTCCGGATCCTGCAGATTGCGATGCCCGCTTGGTACGGCAAGGCGGGGAGCGCGCAACGCAGCGACTGGGACAACGGCCGCAATGCGATCGACCTGAAGCGGGTGGGGTCGGGCCTGCTGATGCAGACAGCCGACAACCGCGAATTGACGCTCGGTGAACTGCGGGTCGTCAGCAAGCTGCAGCCCTCCGCGCAGCAGCTGCAGGACCTGCTGTTCGCCTGGAAGGTCGCCAAGTACGTCAAGTCGAATGCGATCGTCTTCTGCCGCGACGGCATGACCGTCGGCGTCGGTGCGGGCCAGATGAGCCGGCTCGACTCGGCCCGCAACGCCGGCATCAAGGCCCAGCATGCGAACCTGTCGCTGGCCGGCACGGCCGTCGCAAGCGACGCGTTCTTCCCGTTCCGCGATGGGCTCGACGTGGTAGTCGATGCCGGCGCCACTTGCGTGATCCAGCCCGGCGGCAGCATGCGCGACCCCGAAGTGATCGCGGCAGCCGATGAGCGCGGCGTCGCAATGGTGTTCACCGGCGTCAGGCACTTTCGGCACTGAGGCCGGGCGGCCTCAGCCGCGAGGTGGCGAGGTCTGGAAAATCTCGTGCGCGGCGGCCACGGTCTGTGCGATGTCCTGCTGGCTGTGCGCCGAGCTGACGAAGCCGGCTTCGTACAACGCCGGTGCGATGTAGATGCCGCGGTCCAGCAAGCCGTGAAACAGGCGGTTGAACATCGGCCCATCGGTCTTCATCACCTGGCCGTAGGTCTGCGGCAGCGCATCGAGCAGGAAGAAACCGAACATGCCGCCCTGGCAATCGCCGCAGAAGGGCACGCCGGCAGCGCGGGCCGCCGATTGCAGTCCTTGCACCAGACTCAGCGTGCTTGCCGACAGCGCATCGAAGAAACCAGGCTTGCCGATCTCGCGCAGGGTCGCCAGGCCGCAGGCGGTCGCCACTGGATTGCCGGACAGCGTCCCGGCTTGGTAAACAGGTCCCAGGGGGGCGAGTTGCTCCATGATGGCGCGGGGGCCGCCGAAGGCCGCCAGCGGCATGCCGCCGCCGATGACCTTGCCGAGCACCGAGATGTCGGGCGCAAAACCGGGAATGGATTGGGCATAAACGCTTTGGGCGCCGCCGAGCGCAACCCGGAAGCCGGTCATGACCTCGTCGAATACCAGCAGGGCGCCGTACTCGGTGCAAAGCTCACGGCAGCGTTGCATGAACGCAATGCCGGCGCGCACGAAATTCATGTTGCCAGCGATCGGTTCGATGATCAGACAGGCGAGGTCGCGGCCATGCAATGCGAAAGCTTCTTCAAGTTGCTCGATGTTGTTGTATTCCAGCACGATCGTGTGCTGGACGACCTCGGGCGGAACGCCGGCGCTGGTCGGGTTGCCGAAGGTCGCAAGGCCGGAGCCTGCCTTCACCAGCAGCGCATCGGCGTGGCCGTGGTAGCAACCCTCGAACTTGATCAGCTTGTTGCGCCCGGTGGCGCCCCGCGCCAGCCGGATGGCGCTCATCGCCGCTTCGGTTCCCGAACTCACCAGCCGCACCATCTCCATGGACGGCACCAACCGCAGGATCTCCTCGGCCAGTTCGACCTCGCGCTCGGTCGGGGCGCCAAAAGAGAAACCGTCGAGTGCGGCCTTCTGGACCGCTTCGACCACGGCGGGATGGCCGTGCCCCAGGATCATCGGGCCCCAAGAGCCGATGTAGTCGATGTAGCGCTGCCCGTTGGCGTCCCAGAAATACGCGCCCTGGGCCCGCTGGACGAAGCGCGGCGTGCCGCCGACGGCCCGAAAGGCGCGCACTGGCGAATTCACGCCGCCCGGGATGACCTGGCGGGCACGGTCGAACAGTTGCTGGTTGCGATCAATGTTTGGTGTCATGGGCGGGCATGTCGAAAACTTGCAGGGCTTGCGCTTCTTCTTCCGTGAGGGACGCGGCCTCTCCCTCGGGCTGGGCCCAGAACAGCCGGTCCGGAACGACGTTACCCATGCCGGGGCGAAAGCCTCCGTCCAGGCAGCGGTCCAGGTACCCCAGTGCTTCGGTCGCTGCAGCAGCGAGGTCGCTGCCGCTGGCCACGAGTGCCGCGAGCGCGGCTGACAGGGTATCGCCGGCTCCGGAGAACACGGCTTCGAAGCGTTCGAACTTTTCGCTGCCCAGGACCGCCTCGGGCGTGGCAAGAACGTTGTCCAGGAACTGATCCGGCAAGGGGATGCCGGTCACCAGCGTGTAAGGCACGCCCATCTCGGACGCGGCCTTGGCGATGTCGCGCGCAGTGGGGCTGCGGTCGCTGCTCCACTCCGGCAATAGCCACCGCCACAGGGTGCTGTGGTTTCCTACCAACACGGTGGTCTGCGGCAACAACAATTCGCGGAAGGCATCGAGGTACAGGTCGATCTGCCCCTCGTCCCACCAGGAAAGGTTGGGCATGTAAGCCACCAGTGGGACATCCGCGTAATCCGCGGCGATCTCGGCAATCGTGCTGAGGTTCTCGGGACTGCCGACGAAGCCGACCTTGATGACCTGCACCGGAACGTCTTCGAGGATGGCCCGGGCCTGCTCCGCCACGGCCTCTTCATCGAAGACGAAATGATCGAATATCTCTGCGGTGTCCCGGGCGTAGGCGCCTGTGACGATGGCCAGCGCATGCGCACCGACCGATGCAATCGTCGTCACATCCGCGGCAATGCCGCCGGCGCCGCTGGGGTCGTTGGCGTTGAAGACGATCACGCATGCAGGCGTCGCGTCGTCGTCCGTGTCGGCGCCGTCGGTGCCGACGGGGATGGGGGAGATGGAGGTGGTCATGGGCCTGGCTCCGGCCGGGTCTGCCGCGCGCTGCGCGCTCTGTGGGCAACACGGCATCGATACAATCGTTGCATTCTATTCGAAGGCCCTTTAAGCTGTGACTGAAGCAAAAACCTGGATGTGTCTGATTTGCGGGTGGATCTACGATGAAGCCACCGGAGCCCCTGAGCACGGTATCGCCGCGGGCACCCCCTGGTCTGAAGTTCCGATGAACTGGACCTGCCCGGAATGCGGCGCCCGCAAGGAAGATTTCGAAATGGTGCAGATTTAAAAAAAGGGACGAGCAGTTTCACATCTTCGGATGATGCCGCGCCCAACGTTTTAC
Source organism: Ramlibacter sp. (assembly GCA_025351615.1). GTDB lineage: Bacteria > Pseudomonadota > Gammaproteobacteria > Burkholderiales > Burkholderiaceae_C > Ramlibacter. Next base: position 6,627 of record JANXVP010000461.1, read on the forward strand.
AGATTGAGGAGCAGCGTCACGTGAGTACGACTGGATCCGGGTTCAAAGTCCTGGTGATCGACGACAGCAACACCATCCGGCGCAGTGCGGAGATCTTCCTGAAGCAGGGTGGCCATGAAGTCATGCTTGCCGAAGACGGTTTCGACGCGCTGGCCAAAGTCAACGATTACCAGCCCAACCTGATCTTCTGCGACATTCTGATGCCGCGGCTGGACGGTTACCAGACCTGCGCCATCATCAAGCGCAACGCCAGATTCGCATCCGTCCCGGTCGTGATGCTGTCCTCCAAGGATGGCGTCTTCGACAAGGCCCGCGGCCGCATGGTCGGCTCGCAGGACTACCTTACCAAGCCATTTACCAAAGACCAGCTGCTGCAGACGGTGCAGCAGTTCGGCGCTGCCGCCCAAGGAGTGATGTGATGGCGATAAAAAAAGTGCTCGTCGTGGATGATTCCAGGACAGAGCTGATGTTCATGACGGACCTGCTGCAGAAGAACGGCTTCGCGGTGAAGACGGCCGAGAACGCCGAAGACGCGTTTCGCCGGCTGGCCGAGGAAAAGCCGGACCTGATCCTGATGGACGTCGTGATGCCCGGCCAGAACGGTTTCCAGCTGACCCGCGCCATCACCCGCGACCCGCTCTATGCCGACGTGCCGATCATCATGTGCACCAGCAAGAACCAGGAAACCGACCGCGTCTGGGGCATGCGCCAGGGCGCCCGCGACTACATCACCAAGCCGGTGAATGCCGACGAGCTGATGGCCAAGATCAAGGCCCTGAGCTGAAGCGCCGAGCCTTGTTCTGACCCATGGCCAACCGCGAAGCCCTTCGAGAACTCCAAAGCCGGCTCGCCACCCGCCTGCAGGCCGCCCGCACCGAGGGTGTCTCCGCGTCCTGGCTGGCGGTGGAATCGGCCGGCTCCCGCTACCTGTTCCCGCTGGCCCAGTCGGGGGAAATTTTCCCCTTCTTCAGCGCCCAGTATGTGCCCTATACCCATCCTTGGTTCCTGGGGGTCGCCAACCTGCGGGGCGGGCTTTACGGCGTGGTCGATCTGGCGAGCTTTGTCGCCGGCCGCGCGCCGCCGATGCGTTCCGACGCCACCCGGGCCGAATCCCGGCTGGTGGCCCTCAACTCAGCGCTGGAAGTCAACTGTGCGCTGCTGATCGATCGCCTGGCGGGCCTGCGCAACGTCGACGCCTTCACCTCTTCAAGCGGGCCGGCCGAAGGCTCGCCCGGCTACTTCGGCAGCGGCTACACCGACACCAACGGTGCGTTCTGGCAGGAAATCAACCTGCAGGCGCTGTCGCAACAACCCCAGTTTCTCAGTATCAGCGCTTAAAGCACCCCGGAAGGCCGCACCATGTCCGTCGTCGACCAGCTCAAAAACATGTTCTCGAAGAAGTCACACGAGATTTCGGGCGGTCCCAGCGGCGAGCTGAGCCTGGGAATGCCCACCTCACGGGACTCGATGCGCCGCGACAGTACCCGCGCGATGATGGCCCACGGTGACGGGGAGGACAGCGTGGCGGGCGAAGAATCGATGGAGCTTGCGCCGGGGGATCGCGCCGAACTGGTCAACGTCCCCTTCCTCGGGCGTCGTACCGCCGGTGCACACCAGCGGATCCTGTTCGTTCTGCTGGCGCTCTCGCTGCTGGTGCTGGCCATCGTGGCCGGCCTCGCCGTGCGCCAGGCCGACCGGGCTGCCCAGCAGGTGGCCGGCACCGGCCAGTCCCTGATGGAGTCGCAGCGCCTGGCGAAGTCGGTGTCACAAGCCCTCGTGGGCAGCGGGCAGGCGTTTCCCGACGTGAAGGAAAGCGCCAGCGTGCTGGCGCGCACGGTGCGTGGCCTGAAGGAGGGCGACCCGGACCTGAACATCAAGCCGGTCGCCAACGAATACCAGGAGCAGGTCGACAAGATCACCCCATTGATGCAGCGCGCCGAAAAGAACGCCGCCATCGTGATGGGGCAGCAAAAAATCCTGACGCAGGTCGGCACGGCGCTGCGCACCATCAACCGCCAGTCGTCCGACCTGCTGGAGATCGCCGAAACCGTATCCTCCCTCAAGCTCCAGCAGAACGCCCCGTCGGCTGAGATCTCCGCGGCCGGCCAGCTCGTGATGCTGACGCAGCGCATCGGCAAGTCGGCCAACGAATTCCTGACCGTGGAGGGCGTGAGCCCGGAAGCCGTGTTCCTGCTGGGCAAGGACCTGAATTCGTTCAAGGAAATCGCGCAGGGACTGCTCGACGGAAGCGCCGAACTGCGGCTGGCCGGTTCCCGCGATCCGCAAACCCGCGAGCGGCTGGACGCCCTGCTGAAACTGTACGAACAGACGCGCACCCAGGCCGGCGCTATCCTGGGCAATCTGCAGGGACTGGTCTCGGCGCGCGAAGCGCAATCCGCAATCATTGCCGACAGCGAGCCGCTGCGCCGCTCGCTGCAGGATCTGCAGGGCAAGCTGTCGTCCCAGACCGGCCTGGGTGTCGGCGCGTTGGCCACCCTGGCGCTGTCGTCGCTGTTCGCCATCGGCTGCGCGGTCGGGCTGGCATATGTCCAGTTGCAGGACAGCCGCAAGCGCCAGAGCGTCGCCGAGCAGCAGCGGCTGGAAGCCGAGCAGCAGGAGCAGGAAGCCAAGCGCGTGAATGACGCGAACCAGGCGGCCATCTTGCGGTTGATGAACGAATTGCAGACGGTGGCCGAGGGCGACCTGACGCAGGAGGCGACGGTGACCGAGGACATCACGGGCGCGATTGCCGACTCGGTGAATTACACGGTCGAAGAGCTGCGTCAGCTGGTGGGCAACGTCCAGAACACGGCCACCAAGGTGGCGCAGACAACGGCCCAGGTCGAAAGCACGTCGACCGAACTGCTGGCGGCCTCGACCGAACAGCTGCGCGAGATCCGCGAAACCGGCCAGTCGGTGCTCGACATGGCCGGTCGGATCAACCAGGTGTCCGGCCAGGCCCAGGAGTCGGCCCAGGTGGCGAGGCAGTCGCTGAAAGCCGCGGAATCGGGCCTGACGGCGGTGCAGAACGCGATCGGCGGCATGAACTCGATCCGCGACCAGATCCAGGAAACCTCCAAGCGCATCAAGCGGCTGGGCGAGTCCTCCCAGGAGATCGGCGAAATCACCGAGCTGATTTCCGACATTACCGAGCAGACCAACGTGCTGGCGTTGAACGCCGCCATCCAGGCCGCCTCGGCTGGCGAGGCCGGGCGGGGCTTCTCGGTGGTGGCCGAGGAAGTGCAGCGGCTGGCGGAGCGTTCCGCCGATGCCACGCGCCAGATCTCGGCGCTGGTGAAGGCGATTCAGACCGACACCCAGGACGCCGTCGCCGCCATGGAGCGCTCCACGCAGGGTGTGGTCGAGGGCGCGAAGCTGTCCGACAACGCCGGCACCGCGCTGACCGAGATCGACCAGGTGTCACGCCGGCTCGCCGATCTGATCGAGCAGATTTCGGCCTCGGCATCCAAGGAGGCCGAGTCGGCCAACGTGGTGGCCGGCAACATCCAGCATATTTTTGCGGTGACCGAACAGACGGGTGAAGGCACCCGGTCCACGGCGCAGCAGGTGCGCGAGCTGTCGCGGATGGCCGAGGAACTGCGCCAGTCGGTGTCTCGCTTCAAGATCGCCTGAGCGGCGCAGTGGCTTCTCTGCACGCCCGGCACTAGTTCCATCCAGGGGCCCCATGCAAGTCAACGAAACCGATCTGGACCTCGCAGCCAACGACCTGGGCCCTCTGGCCTGGGTGCTGGACGAACTGCGCAAGTCGCTGGACGCCGCGTCCGCTGCGCTGCGCCGTTTTGTGCGCGACGCGAATCTCGCGCGTGGCTCGGACATGGCGTCGGTGGACGATGGCCACTTGCGGATCGCGCGCCAGCAACTGCACCAGGCGGTCGGGGCACTGGAAATGGTCGGCATGGGCGCGCCCGCGCACATGCTGCGTGGCATGGAAGCCGCGGTGCAGAAATTTGTCGAACGTCCGGAGCTTTGCAGCGAAGCGGCGTCGGCCAAGATCGAGCGCGCGGGCTTCGCCCTCACCGAGTTTCTCGAAGGCCTGCTGCTGGGCAAGCCGGTGACGGCAGTGGCCCTGTTCCCGCAATACCGCGATGTCCAGGAACTGGCAGGAGCCGACCGCATTCATCCTGCCGATTTGTGGGCACTGGACTGGCGCTGGACCGAGCCGGCAACGCCGCCAGTTACCCAGACGCTGGTCTACGACCCCGCCGTGCGCAGCCGCATGGACCACGGAGTGCTGTCGGTGGTCAAGTCAGGCGATGGCAAGGCGGCGCGGGATCTGGTGACATTGAGCCTGGGCCTTGCGGCTTCGCAGACGGCGCGCCAGCCGCGCATCTTCTGGAAGATCGCAGGCGGCTATTTCGAAGCGCTCGCGCAAGGGCTGTTGCCGATCGACCTTTATGTCAAGCGGGCGGCTTCGCGCATCCTGATGCAATACGCTTCTCTGGCCAAGGGCGAGTCGACGGTCTCCGACCGGCTGGCGCAAGACCTGGTGTTCTTCTGCTCCCAGGCTGTTCCCGCGCGCGCGACAGACGCGCCCGCGTTGACGGCGGTCCGCCTGGCGTGGAGCCTGGCCCGCTTCAAGCCCGTCGACTACCAGGTCAGCCATTTCGGCCGTTTCGATCCCTTGCTGCTTGCACAGGCGCGCAAGCGCATCGGCACCGCCAAGGAGACCTGGTCGGCGCTGTCCGGCGGGGACGCCAACAAGATCAAGCCGGTGGGGGAGCAGTTCCATCTGGTGACCGATTCGCTGATCAAGTTGCATCCGCCGAGCACGCCATTGGCAGAGGCGCTCAAGGCCGCCATCGACGCGGTGGTGCGGTCGGCACGGGCACCGGGCGCGGAGCTGGCGATGGAAGTCGCCACCGCCATCCTTTACCTCGAGGCCGCATTCGAAGACCTCGATCCGACCGATGCGCAGCTGGCGACCCGCACGGCGCGGTTGGCCGAGCGGCTGGACGGTGTACGCCAGGGCGGCCAGGCCCAGCCGCTCGAGACCTGGATGGAGGAGCTGTACCGCCGCGTCAGCGACCGCCAGACCATGGGCAGCGTGGTCGGCGAACTGCGCGCGACGCTCGGCGAGCTCGAAAAGCTGCTGGACAACTTCTTCCGCAATCCGCAGGACAAGGGCCCGCTGCGCGATGCGCCGAACCACTTGTCGCAGATGCGCGGCGTGCTGTCCGTGCTGGGGCTCGACCAGGCCTCGCAGGCCGTGCTGCGGATGCGCGAAGCCGTCGAGGAAATGCTCATCGACGAGGTCGATGAGGAGAAGGCCCGTGCCGCCGGAACCTTCGACAAGCTCGGCAACAACCTGGGCGCGCTGGGCTTTCTGATCGACATGCTGAACTACCAGCCCGCGCTGGCCAAGAAGCTGTTCGTGTACGACGACCACACCGGCGAGCTCAAGCCCCTGATGGGACGCGCCGCCCATAGTCTCGGCGAGGCCGCCGCTGGCGTTTCGCTCGGCGACGACATGCTGTCGCAGGAAGTGGCATCCGTGGTCGGTGACGCCGATGCGGCGGCCGGCTCGCCCGGCCTGAGCGCGAAACTCGACACGCTGGCCGGCCATGCGGCCCTGGCGGGCCACACGGGAATGGCGCACGCGGCGCGCGAAGCGTCTGCCGCTGTCTCGGCGCAGGACTCCACGGCCACTTCTGCCGCCTTGGACGAGCTTGCGGCAGTTGTCCAGCCCGGGCCGGCCATGGCGCCGGCACCGGCGACTGCGCCAGCGACTGAAGACTTCGACGAAGAAGACATCCGCGACATCTTCCTGGAAGAGGCGCGCGAGGTCGTGCAGAACGCGCTGACAGCGCTTGAAACGCTCGCGGCCAATCCTTCTGACCTCAGCGAACTGACCACCTTGCGCCGCGCCTTTCACACGCTCAAGGGCAGCTCGCGAATGGTCGGGCTGACCGAGTTCGGCGAGGCCGGCTGGTCCATGGAGCAGGTGCTCAACGCCTGGCTGGCGGAGCAGAAGCCGGCCAGCGAGGACCTGCGCACACTTGCAGCCGACGCGATGCGCGGCTTCGCGCTGTGGGTGGAAGACATTGCAGCGGGCACCGACAGCGGCTGGAAGGCCAGCCAGTTCCGCACTGCCGCGGATGCCATGCGCACCGAGCAGCGGTTGGTGCCGCTGGAGTTCTCCACGGCCAGGCCTGCTGCTGAACAGCCCGCTGCGCCGCTGGAAAGCGTCGAGAGTTTTGAGTTGCCGCAGGCGTTTGCGCCGGTCGATTTTCCTGATCTGCCGCAGGAGGTGCCGGTAGCTCTGGAAGTTGCGGCAGCGCCGCAGTCGCCCGGGGACGCCGTGCTGCCGGACTTCAGTTTCGATGAGCTGGAGCCGGCACAAGCCCAACAACCGGCTGCGGAGGAGATCCCCGCCGACCTTGCCGTCGATTTTGGATTCGACTTCGGCGACCCTCCCGCGCCCGCACCGGCGCCGGTCACCATCGAAGGCATTGACCTGGCCGGCCTCGCCGAGCTGTCGGACACGGCGCGCCGCGACATGGCGCCGACTTTCCTGGATTTGCCGCAGAACGATTTCGTTCTGTCGGGCCTGATGGGCGAGCTCGCTCCCTTGCCCGATGCCGCGCCGTTCGCCGAGTCGGAGTCGGCGCTGGCCGAAGAGCAGGTGAAAGTGATCGGCAGCCTGCGGATCGGCATTCCCCTGTACAACGTGTACCTCAACGAAGCCGATGAGTGGTCCCGACGGCTCGAGACCGAGGTGTCGGAATGGGCGCTGGAGCTGAATCAGCCAGTGCCTGATTCGACGGTCGGCTTGGCGCATGCGCTGGCCGGCAGCTCGGCAACCGTCGGCTTCGACGCCCTCTCCGATGTCGCGCGGGCGCTTGAGAGCGCGCTCGGCCACACCCAGCTTCTTGCGTATGGCACGCCGCAGCACGGCCAGGCCTTCATCGCCGCGGCGGAGGAAATCCGCCGCCTGTTGCACCAGTTTGCCGCCGGCTTTCTCAAGGAGCCCGACGCTCGCGTGACCCGGGCGCTGCAGCAACTGCACGACATCGAGGCTCCCAAGCGCGCCGAGCAAGCCGAGGAAGAAGAAATCGCCCGCAGCGGCTTTGGCAAGCTTGACTTTACCGCACCGCTTGCGTCAGTGCCGCCGGCTTTCGTGGCAAAGCCGGCGCCATCGGCTGGCACTGTGCCGCACGAGCCGATTGCGCCGGCCGCTGCAATGGTGATTGCGCCGGCTACGGCCGCGGTTGCACGCAACCTCGATGACGAGCATGACGCCATCGACGTGGCCGACGTGATCGACCCCGACCTGTTCCCGATCTTCGAGGAAGAGGCAGGCGAGCTGCTGCCCCAGCTGGGTGGCGCCTTGCGCCAATGGGTGGCGCGTCCCGACAACCGTGGCGCCCGCGACGAGGTCCTGCGCGCATTGCACACGCTCAAGGGCAGCGCCCGGCTCGCAGGCGCTCTGCGGCTGGGTGAAATGTCGCACCGGATGGAATCGGAGATCGAGGAATTCGGACTGGAGGGCGTCCAGCCATCCAACCTCGAAGCGTTGCTGCAGCGGCTCGACGCAATGCAGGCCAACCTCGACCAGTTGCGCGCGAGCGGTGGAGGGCAGGCCGAGTCTGGGATGGCGCCGCTTGCCGACGCTGCGACGCAGCAGGCCCTGGTCCCGGACCAGACGCAGGCCACGCCGGCTCCGGGCGCGACTCCCGCTGGCACGTCGTCAGCGCCTCGCACCGCGATCGCGCTTCCGGCCACCAGCACGCTGGCGCCGATTCGGCAGGCGTCCAACCAGGCGGTCCGGGTCCGGTCGCAATTGCTCGACCGGCTGGTCAACCAGGCCGGCGAGGTGATGATCACCCGCTCGCGGCTGGAGGCCGAACTCAAGCAGCTGCGCGCTTCGCTCACCGACCTGTCGGGCAACCTGGACCGGTTGCGGACCCAGCTGCGCGACATCGAACTGCAGGCCGAGTCGCAGATGCAATCGCGGCTGGCGCAGTCCAAGGACACGGCGGCCGGCTTCGACCCGCTCGAATTCGACCGCTTCACCCGGGTCCAGGAACTCACGCGGATGATGGCGGAGTCGGTGAACGACGTCGCGACGGTGCAGCGCAACCTGCAGCGCACGGTGGAAGCAACCGAAGACGACCTGATCGCGCAGGCGCGCCAGACCCGGGAGCTTCAGCGCGACCTGCTGCGCACCCGCATGGTGGAGTTCGAGGGCATCTCGGACCGGCTGTACCGCGTGGTGCGCCAGGCGTCCAAGGAAACCGGCAAGCAGGTCAAACTGGACATCACCGGCGGCTCGATCGAAATGGACCGCGGCGTGCTCGATCGCATGACGCCGGCTTTTGAACACCTGTTGCGCAATTGCGTGGCCCATGGCGTCGAGACGCCGGAAGCGCGCGCGAAGGCCGGCAAGGAGCCGACCGGCACCATCGTGATCGGACTCAGCCACGAAGGCAACGACGTGTCGGTGCAGTTCGAGGACGACGGCGCCGGACTCGACATCGCGCGCATCCGCGAGAAGGCGATGCAGCAGGGCATGCTCCAGCCGGGCCAGGAGCTGAGCGACCAGGACGCGGCCAACCTGATTTTCATGCCCGGTTTTTCGACCGCCTCACAGGTCACAGAACTGGCTGGCCGCGGCATCGGCATGGACGTGGTGCGCTCCGAAGTCAACGCCTTGGGAGGCCGGATCGAGACCCGAACGCAAGCCGGCAAGGGGACCAGCTTCAAGCTGGTGCTGCCCCTCACCACCGCGGTGACCCAGGTGGTGATGATCCGCAGCGGGACGCTCTCCATCGGCGTCCCCGCGAACCTGGTCGAACTGGTGCGGCGCGCTCCGGCCAAGGAAGTGCAACAGGCCTACAACACCGGCACTTACGAGTTCGGAGGCGAAACATTGCCGTTCTTCTGGTCCGGCGCCCTGCTCCAGGCCTCCCAGCGCAGCGCCGAACCGCAAGGCAAGACCTTGCCGGTCGTGATCTTCCGCAGCGCCGCGCAGCGCATCGCGCTGCATGTGGACGAGGTGCTCGGCAACCAGGAAGTGGTCGTGAAGAACCTCGGACCGCAACTGGCCCGGCTCCCCGGCCTGGCCGGCATGACGGTGCTGGCTTCGGGCGCAGTGGTTCTGATCTACAACCCGGTTGCATTGACAACCGTGTACGGCGATGTCGCGCGGCGGCTCAGCGCCGACAACGCCCAGCCCGAGATGCTGGAACACGCTGGCCTGCGCCTGCCGGCTCTGGCGCCGGAGGTACCGCAGATTCCCCTGGTGATGGTGGTCGATGACTCCATTACCGTGCGGCGCGTGACGCAGCGGCTGCTCCAGCGTGAAGGTTACCGCGTCGTGCTGGCGGCCGATGGCCTGCAAGCGCTGGCGAAGCTGGCCGAGGAACGGCCGGCAGTGGTGCTGTCCGACATCGAGATGCCGCGCATGGATGGATTCGACCTGGCCCGCAACATCCGCGGCGACGCGCGGCTTGCCAAGCTGCCCATCATCATGATCACGTCGCGCATCGCCGAGAAGCACCGTGAGCACGCGCGTGAACTCGGCGTGGACCACTACCTGGGCAAGCCCTACTCCGAAGAAGAGCTGCTCAGCCTGGTCAAGCACTACTGCAGCACCGCCGTGCCGGCGTGAACAGCTGCTTCACGCGGTATTTTTCCTGACCACTGAATAGCGCTCCAGCGTGCGTTGCCGCGCGTCGTCGTGATTCACCACGGGTGCGGGGTAGGTTTCGCCCAGGATGATGCCGGCGGCAAGCAGCTCCACCGGGCTGGCGGTCCAGGGGGCATGCAGCGCATCGGCGGGCAGGCCGGCCAGTTGCGGCAGGTACTTCAGGATAAAACGTCCTTGCGGGTCGAACTTGCGGCTCTGGGTCACAGGATTAAAAATCCGGAACCAGGGTTGCGCGTCGCAGCCGGTCGAACTCGCCCACTGCCAGCCGCCGTTGTTGGACGCCAGCTCGTAATCGTTGAGGTGCTCGGCAAAGTACCGTTCGCCCCTGCGCCAGTCGATGCCCAGGTCCTTGGTCAGGAAGCTGGCCACGATCATCCGCAGCCGGTTGTGCATGTAGCCGCTCTGGTTGATCTGCGCCATGGCGGCGTCGACCAGCGGGTAGCCGGTGCGGCCTTCGCACCACGCCGCGAACAGCGTGTCCGCGTGCTTGCCATGCTCCCATTTCACGGCGTCGTAATCGCGCTTGAAGCTGTGGCTGTGGCCCTGCTCGTCGCTCACGTGGGGAAAGTTGGCCAGCACCTGGAAATAAAAGTCGCGCCAGATCAGCTCGCCCAGCCAGACCGAGGCTCCGGCGCTTGCTTGCTGCGACAGGCGGTGCGCCGTCGCCGCCAGCTCCCGGATCGACACTGTGCCGAATCGCAGGTGAACGCCGAGGTAGCTCGGACCCTTCACAGCGGGAAAGTCGCGCGCTTCGCCGTAGCGATCGATCCGCTCCAGGAACTCCGCCAGCAATTCGCGTCCGCCGCTGGCGCCAGTGGGCAGTTTCAGCTCGTGCAGGTTGGTCGGCTCGAACCCCAGCGCCTGCAGCGACGGAACCGCAAGCCGCATCGCCACCGGCCGCTGTGCCAATCCGGCTGCGTACTTCTCCACCGGGTAGCCCTTCAGATAGAACGCGTCGACCTTGGCCAGCCATGCTTTTTTGTAAGGCGTGAACACCGCATAGGGCTTGCCGCTCTGGGTGAGCAGCTCGGTGCGCTCGAAAACCGTCTGGTCCTTGAACGTGTGAAAGCCGATGCCGGCGTCGGCGAGTGCTCCACGAACCGCGGCATCGCGGGCAGCGGCTTGCGGCTCGTCATCGTGGTTGGCAAATACGGACTGCACCTGCAGCGCAAGGGCCACCCGCCCGATCTCGTGCACCGCAGCGCCATGGCAGGTGATCAGGCCGCCGGCGTCGCCCCCTGCCAATGCGCGCAACAGCGCGTCCAGCTCCACCAGCGACTCGCGGATGAACTCGACCCGGCGGTCCTGCCGCGGCAGGCTGTCCAGGATGGTGGAGTCGAACACGAACACGCAGTGCACCTGGCGGCACGATTTGAGCGCGTGGAACAGCGCGGCGTTGTCGCTCACCCGAAGGTCGCGCCGAAACCACATGAGGCCAGCGGGATAAGTTTTTTCCATTGAGGTCAAGTAAAATCCGATCATGCCTGCCGACGAGACGACCATCAACCTGACGCACCATTTCCTGATCGCGATGCCGGGTCTCGAAGACGAAGCCTTCGCCAAAAGCGTCGTTTACCTGTGCGAGCACAGCGCCCGGGGCGCTCTTGGACTGGTGATCAACAAGCCCAGCGACATCAACCTGCAGGGCCTGTTCGACAAGGTCGAACTGCCGCTGCGGCGGGACGACCTGATGGGTATTCCGGTGTTTCACGGGGGACCAGTGCATACCGAGCGTGGTTTCGTGCTGCACGAGGCGCTCTTCGCGGGCGATGCCGCGCCGTCGGAGCCGGTGTATGCGGCCACGATGACCATTCCCGGCGGGCTCGAGATGACCACCTCCAAGGACGTGCTGGAGGCGATGGCCACCGGCTCCGGTCCGCGCAAGGTGCTGGTGTCGCTGGGCTACTCTGCCTGGGGCGAGGGCCAGCTCGAATCCGAACTGGCCGAGAACAGTTGGCTCACGGTCAGTGCCGACCCAGTCGTGATCTTCGACACCCCGGTCGAACAGCGCTATGCGAAGGCGCTTTCCCTGCTGGGCCTTGAGGCCTGGATGCTTTCGCCGGTTGCGGGTCACGCATGAGCCTGACGGCCATGCCTGAAATCCCCGACCACCTCCAATCTTTCCTGGCTTTTGATTTTGGCGCCAAGCGCACCGGCGTTGCCGTCGGCAATCGCCTGCTGCGGGCGGCCACCCCACAAGCCACCATCCGTGCCGACGGCGATGCCCGGCTGTCGCAGGTCGAAGCGCGGGTGCGTGAGTGGCAGCCGGATGCGCTGGTCGTCGGCGTGCCCTTTCATCCTGACGGCGCCAGCCACGACAATACCGCGCGGGCGAAAAAATTCGCGCGGCAGTTGCGCGGCCGCACCCGGTTGCCGGTTTACGAAGTGGACGAGCGTTACAGCACCACGGAAGCGCTGGCCGGTGGAGCCGTCGATCCGGACGCAGGTGCGGCGTGTGTCATCCTGGAACAATTCCTCAGGAGCCTGCCGTGACCACCCCGAGCCGAGCCGCTCCGGCCGCGGGGGCCTTGTTGCTGGACGCCGAGGCGCTGTACCGGGAGCTGCAGCGTGGAGTGGAGCAGCTGCGCACGCCACAGACGCGCCTGGTCGGCATCACGTCGGGCGGCGCATGGCTGGCCGGGCGTCTGCACATCGACCTGGGCCTGTCGGGCACGGCGGGCGTGATTTCATCGGTCATGCACAGGGACGACTTCGCCAAGCGCGGTCTCTCGGGCGCGGGCCAGCAGACCCAGCTCGATTTCGACGTCAACGATTCGCACCTCATCCTGCTGGACGACGTGCTGTACACCGGCCGCACCATCCGCGCGGTGCTCAACGAGCTGTTCGACTACGGCCGTCCCGCCAGCGTGCAACTGGCGGTATTGGTGGATCGTGGCGGCCGCGAGCTGCCGGTGCAAGCCGGCTTCGCGGCGGCCCGGGTGACTTTGCCGGCGTCGCAGTCGCTCGAACTGGCGCGCGACAGCGCGGGCAGGTTCAGCTTCAAGCTGGAGGAAGCGTGATGCTCTACAAACGCAATCCGCAGCTGAATAAGAACGGGGAGCTGATCCACCTGCTCTCGGTCGAGGGCCTGCCGCGCGACATTGTCACCCACATCCTGGACACCGCCTCGAGCTTTGCCAGCGTGAGCGATCGCGAGGTCAAGAAGGTCCCGCTGCTGCGGGGCAAGAGCGTGTTCAACCTGTTTTTCGAGAACTCCACCCGCACGCGGACCACCTTCGAAATCGCGGCCACGCGACTGTCGGCCGACGTGATCAACCTGGACATCGCGCGTTCGTCGGCGTCCAAGGGCGAGTCGCTGCTGGATACCATCGCCAACCTGTCGGCGATGGCGGCCGACCTGTTCGTCGTGCGCCACGGCGAGTCCGGTGCGCCTTACCTGATTGCCCGGCATGTGGCGCCGCATGTCCATGTGATCAATGCCGGCGACGGTCGCCACGCCCATCCGACCCAGGGCCTGCTGGACATGTACACCATCCGTCACTACAAGAAAGACTTCTCGGGCCTGACGGTGGCGATCGTCGGCGACGTGCTGCACTCGCGCGTGGCCCGCTCCGACATCCACGCGCTGACGACGCTTGGTTGCGCCGAAGTGCGCGTTGTCGGTCCCAAGACCCTGGTCCCCGACGATATGGCGCAGATGGGCGTGCGGGTGTGCCATACGCTGCAAGAGGGCATCAAGGACTGCGACGTGGTGATCATGCTCAGGCTGCAGAATGAACGCATGAGCGGCGCGTTGCTGCCTTCCGCGCAGGAATTCTTCAAGAACTTCGGGCTCACCGAAGAGAAGCTGCAGCTGGCCAAACGCGACGCCATCGTGATGCATCCCGGCCCGATCAACCGGGGCGTGGAGATCGACTCCGCGGTGGTGGACGGCAAGCAGAGCGTCATCCTTCCGCAAGTGACCTTCGGCATCGCGGTGCGCATGGCGGTGATGAGCATCGTCGCCGGCAACGAGGCGTCAGCATGAAGATCCTGATTCGAAACGGCCGGGTGATCGACCCGGCTTCGGGCTTCGACGAGATCTGCGACGTCGCGATCGCGGCGGGGCGGATCATCGGCATCAAGGCGATTGCGCCCGGCTTTTCAGCGAGCCGCGTGATCGACGCCAGCGGCTGCATCGTCGCGCCGGGGTTGATCGATCTCGCGGCGCGGCTGCGCGAGCCGGGCCACGAGCACGAGGGCATGCTCGAAAGCGAAATGGCGGCGGCGGTGGCCGGAGGCATTACGGCCCTGGTCTGCCCACCGGACACCGAGCCGGTCCTCGACGAGCCCGGGCTTGTTGAAATGCTCAAGATGCGGGCGGAGAAGCTGCACCGGGCGCGGGTGTTTCCGCTTGGTGCGCTCACCCGCAATCTCCAGGGTGAAGTGCTCACCGAGATGGCCGAACTGACCGAGGCTGGCTGCGTCGGGTTCAGCCAGGCCGAAGTGCCGCTGGCGAACACCCTGGTGCTGCAACGGGCGTTGCTTTACGCGGCGACCTTCGGCTACACCGTCTGGTTGCGGCCCCAGGAACTGCATCTGGGCCAGGGTGTGGCGGCCAGCGGCGCGCTGGCCACGCGGCTCGGACTGGCGGGGGTGCCGGTCGCGGCCGAGACGATCGCGCTGCACACCATTTTCGAACTGATGAAAGCGACCGGCGCTTGCGTTCACCTGTGCCGCATCAGCAGCGCAGCGGGGATCGACCTGGTGCGGCAGGCGCGTAACGCCGGGCTGCCCGTGACCTGCGACGTCAGCATCAACTCGCTGCTGCTGACCGATACGGACATCGGTTTCTTCGACAGCCGCATGCGCCTGAACCCGCCCTTGCGCCAGCAACGGGATCGCGATGCCCTGCAGCGGGGGTTGGCCGACGGGACCGTCGACGCGCTGGTCTCCGACCACACCCCGGTCGACGAAAACGCCAAGACCTTGCCCTTCGCCGAGGCGGAACCGGGGGCGACGGGCCTCGAGCTGTTGTTGTCGATTGCATTGAAGTGGGGGCGGGACGGCGACGTCGACCTGCGGCGCTCGCTCGCCATCGTCACCAGCGAGCCGGCGCGCGTGCTGGGCAGTGCGCTGGGCACGCTGCAAGCCAGCGTGGGCCGGCTGGTCGAAGGCGGTGTCGCCGACGTGTGCGTATTCGACCCCGATGCGACGTGGACCATCACCCCAGCCGCGTTGCGCAGCCAGGGAAAGCACACGCCGTTCTCGGGTTACGAAGTTCCTGGCCGTGTTCGCTGCACTATTGCCGCCGGGCTGGTCGCCTACGAAGGCCAGGCCCCGCGCTGACCGCATGAACTCGCTGCGCGGCTGCTGGCGCCTTGGCCGTGCCCTTGGCGTCATTCTGGCTGGCTGGGCCACCGTTGTCTTGCTGTTCCCGCGCATGGGGGCTGCGCTGCAGGAAGTTCGGGTCCAGGCCTGGGCGCGGCAAATGCTCACGGTTCTGGGGATCGCCCTGGAACTGCGCGGCGACCCTCCTGCGCCGGGTCCCTTGCTGCTTGTCGCCAACCACATCTCATGGCTGGATATCCTGGTGATGCATGCGGCGCGGCATTGCCGCTTCGTGTCCAAGGCGGATGTCAAGCGCTGGCCGTTGATCGGCACACTGGCCACCGGCGGCGGCACGATCTACATCGAACGCGAGTCACGGCGCGATGCCATGCGGGTGGTTCACCGGATGGCCGCGCGCCTTGCAGCGGGCGAGATCCTGGCAGTCTTCCCGGAGGGCACGACCAGCGACGGCGTGTCGCTGCTTCCATTTCACGGCAACCTGGTCCAGGCCGCCATCTCGGCCGGGGCGCCGGTGCAGCCGGTGGCCTTGCGGTTCATCGATGCAGCGACCGGTGAAACGAGCTTGACGCCTTGCTATATCGGGGACGACAGCCTGGTGGCGTCGCTCTGGCGCACTGTGAGCGGGCCGCCCGTCACCGCCATCGTGACCTATGGCGAACCGCAGCATGCGCAGGGCCGCGACCGGCGGCGCTGGGCACAGGACCTGCGCGCGAGCGTCGAACGGTTACGTCGGGACTGATGGATGCCGCAACCACGCCGGGAATTGCGCGCGCAACGCGACTCATCCGGCTTCAGGGTTATTCCGCAGGGTCAGGACGGCCTGAGGCCGCCTTGCGGAAGACGACTTCGCCGGTCGGCACAAACACCACCCGGATTTCCTGGCCGGAGGGTTTGGTGAAACTCTTGGCGGCAAGCGCCACTGCAAGTGCCCTGTCCCTGACCAGATAGTGCCCGGCTCCCGAAGCGGGCAGGAAGCGGCTTCCGAGCGGGTGGCTGCTTTCGATGCGGTAGTCGGCGGACGGCATGGTCACCTCTGATTTGGTTGGATCCGGGCGTTGGCGTCTGTCATCCCGGCATTCAAATAGTAGGCCTCTCACAAGTCATGGCAATGACCGTTACGGCATTTCCCGGTCACAACTGTAACGAGTTGAAATGCCGTTGGGGTGACGTTAGTGAAGATGCCACCGCAATGTAAATCCCGTCTGTGCGGCGTCGCACATAGGAACAAAATCGTACTTTAGAAATATCGGGGTTCGCAGATTGCGAAGGGGTAGCATGAAACTGGATCGGACATCCGACCAGCCTTTCATGGAAACGCAGGAAAGTCGCAAGCTTGCCGTCACCTTGCAGTATCTCGCTGCCCAAGGTGCCGACAGCGCGCAAATCACAGAGGCCATTGTTTCAACCTGGGTCGTGGTTGAAGCCGCGCTTCCTCCGGTCATCGGCAAGAAGGGCATCGCGGCGCTCTACACACGCAGCCTGTATCTGATCCGCGCTCGTTATCCCTGGCTGAGCGCAATCTTCGGTTCGGATGCGTCCATGGATTTGCCCCGGTTGCGAGCCGCGCTGGTCCAGCAGGAGAGCAGCAAGGCTGCAGCTGCAGGCGGCGCTCATCTGCAGACGCTGTACGAGCTGCTGGACAGCCTGATCGGCCCGTCGCTGACCGGACAACTGCTTGGATCCGCGTGGGATAACTCGTTTGTCGCCTTCGCCGGAAAGGACATTTCGCAATGAACGACAAAGTCACCATCAACCGTTTGTCCACCGGGGTTCCCGGGCTCGACGAAATACTTGGCGGTGGATTGCCGGAGTTCTCGTTCAATCTCATCGCGGGGCCGCCGGGCTGTGGCAAGACCACCCTGGCGCACCAGATGATGTTCGCGCTGGCAACGCCCGAGCGGCCTGCGATTTACTTCACGGTGCTGGGAGAACCGCCTTTGAAGATGCTGCGGTACCAGCAGCAGTTCGAGTTTTTCGACAGCGCCCAGGTCAACCGCTCGGTCCGCTTCATCAACCTGTCGGACGACGCGCTGGCGGGCAACCTCGACAACGTGCTCAACTGCATTGTCACCGAGGTGCAAACGCACAACCCGGCGCTGGTCTTCGTGGACTCGTTCCGTTCCGTGGTGCTCGCCAGCGAAACCGAGGGTGGCTCGAACAGCAACCTGCAGCATTTCGTGCAGCAGCTCGGGGTGCTGATGACGAGCTGGCAGGCCACCACTTTCCTGCTCGGCGAGTACTTTACCGAGAACGACGCCAACCCGGTGTTCACGGTGGCCGATGGACTGATCTGGCTGCGCCAGAGCGTGCAGGGCAACTCCATGGTGCGCAAGATGGAAATCATGAAAATGCGCGGCCAGGCGACGCTGCCGGGGCTGCACACCTTTCGCATCGGTGCTGCCGGCCTGATGGTGTTCGCGCCGGCACGGGTCGCGGTTTCGGCGCACGTCAATGAAATTCGGGTCCCGCCAGGCGCCCGTTTGCAGATGGGCGTGCCGCATCTGGACGAGATGCTCGGCGGGGGCTTGCCACGCGGGCATTCGTTGCTGGTTGCAGGTCCTTCGGGGTCGGGCAAAAGCATTTTGGCCACTGCCTTCCTCGCCGAGGGTGCGCGCTGTGGCGAGACCGGCGTGATTGCTTTCTTCGAGCAGCGTCCGCATCGCGTGCGCGACGGTGTCATCCGCGGCCTGATCGAAAGCGGTCGCGTCGCCGAAGTGGACACCCAAGCGGCCGATCTGTCGATCGATGAGATCGTATTTGAGCTTTTAAACGAGATCCGCCGGCTCAAGGCGACCCGCGTCGTCATCGATTCCCTGTCGGGTTTCGAGCTCGTGCTGGCACCGACCTTTCGCGAGGATTTCAAGGAATCGCTGTTGCGCATGGTCGCCGCGCTGGAGCGCACAGGCGTGACGGTGTTGATGACGTCCGAACTGGAGGACCGCTACATTGATCTGCGCTTCAGCCCTTACGGCACGGCTTTCCTGACCGATGCGATCATTGTTCAGCGTTACATCGAGCTCGGCAGCCGGCCGCGGCGCGTGATGGCAGTTGTGAAGATGCGGGGCAGCAAACATTCCAACGAACTGCGCGAATACACCATCGACGACAGCGGCCTTCAAATCGGTGAGATGCTGGCCGATCAGGAGGGACTGCTCGGCGGGCGACCGACGAGAAAAATTGGTGCGCAGGCTCCGCCGGATCATTCGTCGTGAGAACACAGCCTGAACCCAATGGAAGCGGGATAGCCGACGCCGCTGGCGACCTCGCGCGGCTTCAGGAACAGGTCAAGCAGGCGCGCGACGAACTGGCCGACCTGAACCGGCAACTGGCCCTGGCCCGCGTCCGGCTGGGCGACAACAAGGCGCTCCGGTTGCTGGAGGCGAACGAGCAGCTGGTGCTGGCGACGCTGGCGGCGCAGCGGGCCGCAGAAGCCAGCGAGCAGGCAGTGCACGAATTGATGGAAGCGGCGGAGCTGGATCCGCTCACGGGCCTGCCGACTGCGGCCCTGCTGCGCGCCCGACTGGCGCTTGCCATCGGCACTGCCGGCGTGAGTGGTGGCCGGGTGGCGCTGTTGCTGCTGAATCTGGCCGACTTCAAACTGATCAATGACACGCTCGGGCACGCAATTGGCGACCAGGTGCTCAAGCTGGCTGGAGACAGCCTCGTGGCATCGGCCGGTGCCACGGCGACCGTCAGTCGACACCGCGGCAACGAATTCCTGGTGTTGCTGCCGGATCTTGCGGACGTGTCGCAAGCAGTGGTCCAGGCCGCGTCCATCGTCGCGGCGCTCGGCGCCCCGACGATGCTGAACAATCATGTATTGCGTTTAGCCGCCAACGTGGGCATCAGCGTCTTCCCGGAAGACAGCGCTGACCCCGACAGCATGATCGACCGGGCCATGGCAGCCATGTACCGGGCCAAATGGAGCGGCGTGAGCAGTTACGCTTTCCAGGGCGAGACCGGTACCGCGGAACGAAGCCTGGAGCTGAGAACCCTCGAGGCGTTGCGGCGGCCGCTCGTCGACCGTCGATCGGCGACGGTGGAGTTCGAGCGCCATCATGCGCTGTTGCAGGAGGCGAACACGCAACTGGTGCTGGCTGCCATCAGCGCCCATGAATTGCAGGCCGCAGCGGAGCAGGCGCAGCAACGGCAGACCACCTTTCTTGCCGTCCTGGCCCATGAACTGCGCAACCCGCTGACGCCGATCAGCAACGCGGCGACCCTCCTGGGCCACATCCCATCCGACGGCCCGCTGCTGCCCAAGGTCCAGAAGATCATCGAACGCCAGGTCAGAAACATGTCACGCCTGGTCGAAGACCTGCTGGACGTTTCGCGGGCGACTGCCGGCAAGCTGAGTTTGCAGATGGAGGCGGTCGATCTCACAACCCTCATCGACAACGTGGTCGAGGCCTGCCGGCCGACGATGGATACCCGCCTGCAGCGGTTCGATATCCACCTGCCGCTGCCGGACCTCGAAGTGCAAGGCGACCCGGTGCGGCTGACGCAGATATTCACCAACCTGCTGGACAACGCTTCGAAGTACACGCCGCAGCGTGGTGAGATCCGTTTCACGGCAGTGTCCACTGACAATTCGGTGGTGTTGACCGTCGCGGACAACGGAATCGGGATTACCGAGGAAGCCTTGTCCACCATCTTCGAGCCCTTTGTGCAGGAGCAGCATGCAACCCTCTTCAACGGTGTGGGTCTGGGCATCGGGCTCACCGTCGTGCGTGAACTGGTCGAAGGGCACGGTGGTACCGGAGAACACAACTCGCTCATTCTTAGCGCGACCGATTTGCAGGCCGCTCGCTACTACCTCGATTCCATGATGGCCTGCTTAGAGGAAGAGGCTGCAATCACTGTGGCGATGGTTCTACCGAAGGACATGGCTCGCCTATATGAGGCCACCGATCCGCTTTTCGGGACCGACGTAGCGCTCAAGTTTCCTGGCATTCAATACGACAGTTCGGAGGCGAGCAAGTGTCTTGCGCTGGGGCGCAGCACTGCCGCTTCATTTCATGCGATTCGGTGCCTTGAGACGGGGATAACCGCTATTTCGCGCTGTCTTGGCATTCCTGATCCAACTAAAGGCGCAGACAGGAATTGGGGCGCGGTGCTAGCAAAGGTGAAGGGCGAAATTGATCGTAGGTGGGTCGGGGGCGCATCCCGGTTCAGCGGTGATGGCGCTACCTTTGAAGGGTTGTATGGGGTGCTTGCGGCGCTCCAAAACCCGTACAGAAACGCGACGATGCACTTTGATCAAATCTACACCGAAGACGATGCAAAGCACATTGTTGCAATGGTGAAGGGCGTTATGCAGAAGATCGCTTCCCGGATGGACGAGAACGGGATACCGCTGGTGCCTTAGGCGGAGCGATCACCTTCATAGCGCGCTCGAATGCCTTCCCTGACTCGTCCACTTTAAGCGCCTTCGCAGTCTCAACGAACCGCTGATGCTGCGTCTTGCCCTTCAAGTCGGGCGGCTTATTTCTTGCCTTTCCGGCCTTTCCAGTGGGGTTCATCCCATTTCCTTTCAGCTAACAGTCGTTTGATAGGTGAGCCGCTTGCCCTTCACACCGACCAGCAGGTTAAGCGCGCGCTCGAAATCGTTCACGCCATTCGCAACGCGATTGGAGAAACGGAAA